>JAGMES010000074.1 GCA_023128035.1 Halanaerobiales bacterium
AATGTTAGTAGGTGAGTAGTAACTATTTATTATCTATATAATAATCGATTAACTCAGACAAACTCTGTTTATTCATTACTCCACCTCCTCTATGTAGTTATTATTTTAGTTTAACATATTTTTATAATTATTTAAAGGTAATTATCTTTAGGCTCTAATTCCCCTTTAAAATAAAAAGGAGCAAGTATGCCCTGCTCCTTTTAGAATAAATTCAGCTTATTCAATTCATACACTAAACCACATCATCATACGAATATGATCCCGTAAACTGGCTATTATAAAGGTCAGCATAGAAACCATTCTTAGCAAGAAGTTCGTTATGATTACCTTTTTCAATAACGCTACCGTTATTCATAACAAGTATCAAATCTGCATCACGAATTGTAGATAATCTATGTGCTATAACAAAACTTGTTCTTCCCTTCATAAGCTCAGTCATCGCTTTCTGGATATAAACTTCTGTTCTTGTATCCACACTACTTGTAGCTTCGTCAAGAATAAGGATTGCAGGATCAGCTAGAATTGCACGGGCAATAGTCAAAAGCTGTTTTTGGCCTTGTGAAATATTAGAGGCTTCCTCGTTAAGGATTGTATCGTAACCATCTGGAAGAGTTCTAATAAAGTGATCGGCGTGAGCTGCTTTTGCTACACTAACAACTTCATCATCAGTGGCATTCTCAGAACCATAAGCTATATTTTCTTTTATAGTTCCGTTAAAGAGCCATGTATCTTGAAGCACCATGCCAAAAATACTCCGCAAATCTCCACGCTTTAAATTCCTGATGTCAACACCATCAACGGTAATTTTTCCATCGCCTATTTCATAGAAACGCATTAACAGGTTGACAAGTGTGGTTTTGCCTGCACCCGTTGGGCCGACGATGGCAATGGTCTGGCCCTGCTTTACGTTGATATTCATATTATCAATAACAGTGACATCTTCTTTGTAGCCAAACTTGACATTTTGAAATTCAACCTCACCCTTAGGGAAGTCTAAAACTTTAGCATCAACACTATCTGCAATTTCTTCATTCTCATCTAAGAGTTCAAATACACGCTCTGCAGATGCAACAGTAGCCTGAAGAATATTGGCTATATTCGCAGTTTGAATTATCGGTTGAGTAAACTGCCTTGAATATTGAATAAATGCCTGAACATCACCAATTGCGATTCTATTTTGAGTTACAAAAATACCACCTACTACACAGACAAGTACATACCCGATATTGTTGATAAATCTCATTAGCGGCATAATAATACCAGAAATAAATTGTGCTCTCCAGCCAGCATTGTAGAGTTTATCATTAATCTCGTTGAACTTGTCAATGGATTCGCCCTCATACCCAAATGCTTTTACTATTTTATGACCTGTGTACATTTCCTCAACATGCCCATTAAGCTCGCCCAACGCCTTCTGTTGTCCAGCAAAGTATTTTTGTGAACGAGATGCTACAGCTTTTGTCACAATAATGTAAAGAGGCAGAGTTAAAATGCAAATAAGAGTCAGCATTGGACTAATTGTCAGCATCATAATAACAATACCTATAAGTGTAATTGCAGATGTAATAAGTTGAGTAATACTCTGCTGCAGTGTATTGCTGATAGTATCAACATCATTCGTAACACGACTTAAAATCTCTCCGTGAGTACGTGAATCAAAAAATTTAAGAGGTAAACGCGAAAGCTTATCATTTATATCCTTCCGCATATCAAAAACAGTTTTCTGGGCAACACCAACCATAATAAACTGTTGAATATAGCTGAAAAATGCACTGATAATGTAAAGACCGCCTAAAATTAAGAGTATTTGCAAGATATATTCGAAATCTACACTAGCTCCCGATACACCCTTTAATTTCATCATAACACCTTCAAAAAGCTTGGTTATAGCTTTACCCATTACTTTTGGGCTAACAATACTAAAAATTGTACTAAGAACTGCCGTCAAAAAAACTGCTATCAGTTGATATTTATGTGGTTTTAAATAGACAAGGAGTCTTTTCAGTGTACCTTTAAAATCTTTGGCTTTTTCTACCGGCATACCCATTCTTGGCCCCATGTGACCTCCACCAGGTCTTCCCCCCATTCTACGCCCTCTGCCTTCTACGCTCATGCTAACTCCTCCTCTGAAAACTGTGAAGATACAATTTCACGATATACCTCACAAGCATTTAAAAGCTCTTTATGATTGCCAGTTCCTACAATTTGACCCTCATCCAAAACTATAATGCAATCTGCATCCATAACAGTGCTAACTCTCTGGGCAACGATAAGCACAGTGGAGTTCACTGTTTCCTTTTTAAGAGCTGTACGCAACTTTGCATCTGTTTTAAAATCAAGAGCAGAAAAACTATCATCAAAAATATATATTTCAGGTTTTCTAACTAGTGCACGGGCAATGGATAAACGTTGTTTCTGTCCACCAGAAACGTTGGTTCCACCCTGTGCAAGAACAGAATCAAATCCCTCTTTCATATCAGAAATAAATTCAGTTGCTTGAGCGGTTTCGGCAGCACGTTGAATCTCTTCGTCAGAAGCATCTTTTTTGCCAAACATTATATTATCTGTGATTGTGCCCGAAAATAGAACAGCCTTTTGAGGCACAAAACCAATTTTTGCTCTAAGACTTTCTTGAGTCATTTCACGAACATCCACCCCATCCACCAAAACGCTCCCACATTCAACATCAAAGAAACGTGGGATAAGGCTGATCAGCGTTGATTTTCCTGAGCCAGTACCCCCAATGATGGCAGTTACTTCACCAGGACTTGCATCGAAGGAAATATTGTTAATAGCAGGTTGTTCCGCGCCGGGATAACTAAAAGTAACATCCTTAAACTCCACATAACCTCTTTTACTGTCGGCACTCTTAACCTCAGCTGCATCTTGGATTTCAGGGATAATATCAAGCACTTCGTTAATTCTTACCGCTGAGACTGAAGCACGAGGTATCATTACAAACATCATCGAAACCATAATCAACGAGAACATGATCTGCATGATATATTGAATAAATGCCATCAAATCGCCCACTTGCATACTTCCATTTTCAATTCGGATACCTCCAAACCAAATAATAGCAATTGTTGTAAAATTCATCATTAACATCATAATTGGCATTAAAGCAACCATGATTTTATTAACCTTGATAGCAGTATTGGTAAGATCACGGTTTACATCGTTAAAGCGCTTCTTCTCGTGGTCAATACGGTTAAAGGCACGTATTACTCTTATACCAGTAAGACCTTCGCGTAAAACAAGATTTAATTTATCAAGTTTTACCTGCATTGCTTTAAAAAGCGGCAAACCCTTACGTGCAACAATTAAAATAGCGGCCGCAAGTATTGGAACAACAAAAACAATAACTAGTGACAGCTTTGCGTCCTTTGATACCGCCATAGCAATTCCGCCAATACACATCATTGGCGCACTGACCATCATGCGCAGCATCAACATCACTACTTGCTGAACCTGAGTTATATCATTTGTAGTTCTGGTGATAAGCGATGCAGTGCCTATCTTATCAAACTCTTGGAGAGAAAAACTCTCAACACGGGAGAAAATCTTACTACGAAGAATTTTACCGAATCCTAATGCAGTTTTTGATGATAAAAAACTAGACAAAATTGTGCAAATTGCACCTCCTGCAGCGACAAGTAACATTAATCCGCCAACTCTTAACATATAATTGGTATCTCCTTTTACAATACCAATGTCAACAATATCAGCCATCAAGGTAGGCAGATATAACTGCGAAAGTGATTGAAAAAATACAAGCACCAAAACAGCAACCACCGAGACAGTGTATGGCTTTAATAATCTGAATAATTTAATCATAAATCATCATCTCCAGTCAGGTAAACTATTTCCTTATTATTTCATCTCATCGAAATAATTAAATACCTTTGATAAAAGCTCAGCAAGCTCATTACTTTTTTCCTCTCCTAAGTATTCAACTAGTCCTTCAAAGGAATCATAAAAAGCATCCATTGCTCCTCTGATGACACTTTCGCCTTTGTCTGTAAGCTTGATACGAACAACACGCCTATCATTCTGATCTCTGCTGCGTTCAACATAACCATTGGTTTCAAGACCTTTTATCAATTGGGTTACTGTCGGAGCAGTAACTTTTAAGATATTACTTAATTCTGAAACCATAATCCCTGAAGAATCAGAGGCTACTTTTTGCTTTAAGCAATGAAGAACCATTAGTTCACTATGCTTTAGACCTATTTTTGGAGTTCGGTTCCAATGTAATCGTTTAAACCGCGAAAAAACCTCCATAAGATTCTGTGCTGTTCTACTTTTATTAGCATCCATTTTTTCACCTCATATATAATTAGGTTACCTAATAATTTATCTGTAGGTCGACACTGTCAACAAGAAAACCTCTAATTGTTATTCCCTCCTGCTTATTTTTCTTATAAATTGGCCTATTCTATTAAATCAGTTCTTTTTTCTAAAAAAGAATCAATCTTTTTAAGACCACATTCTTCAAAAAAAGTAATATCTTCTAAACATCTTTTGATACCCTTTGTACCAAAATCTCGATAAATTATGTAAGCTGCCAACATACCAGGAATAGCAAAATATTTTTCAAAATATGAATTACATGTTCCTTTGATAAAATGCTCTTTGACATCAGTAGAAAGTAAATCTCCTTTTTTTAAAAAACTCATAACTTCGTGATATTTCAAGACTGTCTCCTTTATTATATCATTTTTAATATGCAAAAAATTATCAATTCGATTTTTATCAGCTATAAAATGAGCTATTCCTTCATTTAGAATCAATAACTTTGCATCTTCATAATGAGTAATATTCTTAAAATAATTATCCCAATAATCTGATTGGGTACATAGACGTGCAAATAATACATGAAAAACCTCATGTTCTATGACAGGAATAAGGTTTTTTAATCTTTCATCGTTATTTTTGCCGTAATAACGAATAATTGATGTAAGATTGATAAAAATTACTGAATTTCCATCAACATCACGAACATACGCATCACCTATGGAAAGTCCAATTGGTAACAAATAAATATCCATGTTTTCTGTAGTTGTTATATCAAATAATTCTCTAACAGTGGACAATAAAATGTTACCAGGTAAACTTTGAATTTTTAATGCCAGGTCTTCTATTTCAGCTTTGTTACTAATAAATGACATATATGAGTAATACTCTTCTAATATTTTGGAATCTTTAATCTCTGAAATAGGTGGTATTATTTCTTCTTTATCAAAATCATTGATACATCTTTCTACTAATTCAAGCTCATTATTTTCTAATCCATGAAGTACTTGTTCGGGATTTATTAGCATTATGTTTAATAAATCAGTATGAAATTTGAACATTTGACAGCCTCCTTGAAACACTTTGTTTTATACACTTTTATTATACAATATTTTCGATAACTTTTTCAAGTCACGATAAGAACACCTGTTACCCAGTTCTCCGCACAGATCAAGACATGCAGATTTCCACATCCGACTCTTCAGATATCAACAAACCTTCAAAAGCATTATCTCCTATCCAATAAAAAATGTCCTTTTAAATTTACAGCATCTTCATAAGACCATAATGCATGAGAAAATTCTTCTGCACCTGGAATACCAAAGAAAGTAGGCTTACATCCAGTACCAATCACTAGATAATCATACTCATATGAGTTAGTTTTTGATTTTAACACTTTATCATTAAAATTAATGTCGGTAATTTCATCAAGCACCACATTAACTTTTCTCTTCCACTTTTCTAATAATATTTTATCATACTCTCAGAAAAAATCTATAGAATTAGGTATTTTGTAAATTTAGTTCACAAACTTTCGTTGAAATTCAATTAATTTTATGATTTAAAGTAACCAAGCCTATTTTTTTAAGTGTACTTCTTTATTTTACATATAATTAATGATATAATCAATTTGTTTTTACAAAGGCTCTTCAAAAATCAGAAAGAGGGTTGTATATGAGCAGATTTTTTAATAATAAAGAAGTAGAATTATTAGCTCCAGTAGGCACTTTTGAAATTTTCAAGAAAATGATACATTCTGGTGCAAATGCCGTATATTTCGGGGGAGGTTTTTGAGCCAGATCATCCTTTTAGTAAGGAAGAGATTCTTAATTTGACTAAAAATAAAAAGAATAGCAAAATATATTTAGCCTTTCCGAGAATGATGTATGAAGAGGATTTCTCAAGATATAGTCATTTGCTTGATCAAAATAACTTAGGCCTAGATGGTTTAATCATAACCAATCTAGGAGCAATTAATATGTTTAAAGATTTAGGACTTGAACTCATTGATGATTATTGTTTAAATATTTATAACCATAAAGCTACTAATTTCTATAAAAAGACAGGATTATCTGTTGCGACACTTTCAGTTGAAACTCCTTTGCTAGATGCAAAAGATACTATTCTGCAATCTTCACTTCCAATAGAGATGATAGTCATTATGATTTAGAAATTTTAAGAAAAATTATTCGTATCTATAAAAACGCCTTGGGTGATTTTATCATGCTGGATTTACGCTTGGTGCGTTTCAATTTGATTAAAACATATAAGGCTTTAGAGATTTCTCTCTAAAGCCTTATATGTTACCCTAGTTCTAAAACTTAGCATTCTTAGGTGTTCTTGGAAATGGAATCACATCACGAATATTTTTTATACCAGACATATACATTAACATCCTCTCAAGACCCAAACCAAATCCACTATGTGGAACAGAGCCCCAGCGACAAAGATCTACAAACCACTGCATCTCCTCAGGGTCGATATCCATTCCTTGCATTCTTTCAACTAATAAATCATACCTTTCCTCCCGTTGAGAACCACCTATTATTTCACCAATTTGTGGAACCAACATATCAACAGCAGCAACTGTCTTACCATCATCATTTAGCCGTGCGTAAAATGGCTTCAACTCTTTAGGATAGTTAATCACCATCATCGGCTGCTTAAAATGTTCTTCTGTCAAATAACGCTCATGTTCAGATTTAAGGTCTAATCCCCATTCTACAGGGAACTCAAATTCTTTACCAGAATCCTTTAAAATCTCGATGGCTTCAGTATAAGTGATCACGCCAAATTGCGAGTTAACGATTTCTTCTAGAGTTTTGATTCGAGTATGAGACTGATCGATCCATTTATCAAAAAACTTCATCTCCTCCTGACAGTGATCTAATGCAAACTGACATAGATACTTGATAAATTCTTCCATCACCTGCATATTCTCTTCTATATTGCAGAAAGCCATTTCTGGTTCGATCATCCAAAATTCAGCCAGATGGCGATAAGTGTTAGATTTTTCAGCTCTAAATATGGGGCCAAAAGTATACACATCACCAATAGCTGATGCCATAGCTTCAGCCTCCAACTGCCCCGTAACCGTCATATAAGTATGTTTACCAAAGAAATCTTCACTGAAATCCACAGGCTTGTTTGAAGCAACCAATTCATCAATATCTAAGTTAGTAATAGTAAACATCTCCCCTGCACCTTCACCATCATTGGTAGTGATCAGTGGAGCATGGAAATAGTAAAAACCTCGTTCTTGGAAAAAAGTATGAATTGCATAAGAGATTTTGCTGCGAAAGCGGTTCACTACCCCAAAGGTATTAGTCCGCGGTCTCAGATGAGCAATCTCCCTCAAATATTCAAAACTTTGACGCTTTTTCTGAATAGGAAAATCTTCACTACAGGAACCCACAATTTCCAACCCTTGAACCTGTAGTTCCCAGTTCTGCTTCCCTCCCTGAGATTTAACCAGATCGCCAACTGCCTTTATCGCTGTTCCAATACTGATCTCCTCTAAGATAGGGAACTCAACGGGATTCAATACCAACTGCAAGTTCATCAATGTACTCCCATCATTGACTTCCAAAAATGCTACATTTTTAGATACTCGCTTTGTTCGAATCCACCCTAAAACAATAACCTTCTCTTGTGATTCTTGACTTTGCAGAGCAGCTTTTACTTTTAGTCGTTTAAAATAATCCATCATTTAAACCTCCTTTAAGATCCTTCTGAAGTCGTTAAATATAAAAAAGCCCTTCATCCCACAATGGGACGAAAGGCTTTACTTCCGCGGTACCACCCAAATTAGCATAAAAGGCTCACTCAAAATCAGTACGGAATCTAGATTCGATACTGTCCACAGATAACGGTTTGGCTCCGTCTAATCCTACTCTCATAAAAGATTTGGGATTAGCAACTCAGAGATGTTCTTCAGATTAGCTTTCGTATTGGTCTCCCACCATCACCAACTCGCTTAGACTAGATTCTAATCCTACTCTTCTCATCATCGTCATTTTAGGCTTTATTCAGATATTAGTAATATTATAAATGAACTGAAATTAGAAGTCAATAGATTTATGGATATTTATTATGATTTTAATGACTATTTTTGACATTCTCCCTATTGACACACAGAGACTTTTACGTTAAAATTAAAAGTGAGTAAGTACTTACTTTTTTCAGGAAGGAAGTTGATAAATGAAAAAATCTACTAAAACAAAAAGTCGAATTCTTGAAAACGCCATAGAAGTGGTTGCTAAAAAGGGGTATTCAGCCTCTTCGACAAAGGAGATCGCTGAAAAAGCTGGTATATCTGAGGCTACTTTATTTAAATACTATGGTACCAAAGACGAACTTTTGAATCAAATCGTCCTTAAAACTATCGATAAATTTCACAATTATTCTCTGAATGAAGCATTTCCCCACACTTTTGAAATCGCTCAAAATCAAACGAGCCAATATCTGATTCGGGAAATGATCAAGGAAAGATTCATTTTTTTTGAGGAGAATTTCCCCGCCTTTCGCGTTATTATGCAGGAAATGATGGTAAACGAAAACATTCGAAAGATCTTTAAGGAGAAAATATGGGCAACCATGGAAAGCATATCAAATCAAATCTTTGATCGTGGAAAAGAAAGAGGAGAGCTAAAAGATATCAATAATTATTTTTTAAGGAAAGCTTTTTTTGGAATGCTGTTTTTCTCCAGTATTTTTGAGAATCTTCTGTTAGATGAAGATCAAAAATATACTCTAGATGAGCAGATAGATTCAATGGTAGATATTTTATTCAACGGTATAAAGGAGAGATGAATATGTGTAAATATGTTGATTTTGTCAAAAACAATCGTAAACCTTTATTTGCTATTCTTATTATCATAAACCTTCTGGCCCTGGTGGGAATTTTTCATATCAAAATCAATCCCAACTTTGAAGTTTTCATGCCAGACCAATCAGAATATAAGGAAGTTCTTGACGAAATGAATCAGGTCTTTTCAACCTCTGATCAGATCATGTTTTTGGTTGAATCTGAAGGTTCAGAATTAACAACAGCCATGATTCAAGAGTTCAGGGATTTTCAAAAATATCTGGAGAATATAGACAACATTGAATCAATAAAGGGTCCAACTCCTTCAAAACTAGCCGTTGGCCCCAACATCATTGATTTAGAAGAAATTAGCGAAATTGATCTCCACACATTGAAAATGTACAATGAAAAGATCGGAACGCTATCTCAAATTACCAAAAAGGATGGAAAAATCTATGCTGGTTACACCTTGTTTACTAAGGATGACTTTAGCAGTAAAGATATAAAAGGGATTGAAAGTTATCTAAAAGACAGACAAATCAAATATTATGCATCTGGAGATCTATATATGCAGAAAAAGATTTTAGACTATGTTCTGATGATCTTACTCTTTCTACCCCCTACTGCTCTGATACTGATTTTAACCATCTTCAGACTACAGATGGGTTCTATGAAAGCAACCTTTCTTTCGGTGTTGCCTGCAGGAATCGGTGCCCTCTGGACACTTGGTCTAGTAGGATGGATTGGAAAGGAAGTCTCAATCATCACTGTTCTTGCTCCCATCTTTGCCATTGTTATCGGGAGTGCGGACGGTTTACATTTTGTCTCCCATGTTCAAGATGAGAGAAGCGATGGAGTAGGTGATATTGAAAGTATCGTCGAAACCTTGAAGATGGTTGGGGTTCCAATGATCATTACTACAGTAACATCCATGGCTGGTTTTCTCTCTTTACTTGTGATGAACACCAATGCCATCAAGGATTTAGCTCTCTTCGCCTCTGTAGGTATCCTCCTAGCAGGTGTTGTGACCTGGTATGTATTACCCCTGATTTTAACAGGTGGAGTTGCACTTAGTCGACCTAAAAAGCAAAGAAAGATTATATCAGATAAGATTCAGAAGTTATGGGGGCTTCCTTCTATAGCTATTTTGATCGTTATTTTGGTGATCTCATTCTTTGGTGCACGGCAGGTTCAAACAGAGTTTAACCAATTGATGTTTTATAGAAGTTATACTGATGTTTATAAAAGCTTTGATAAAATCATGGAAGTTAACCATGGAACAATTCCTGTATTTATCTATGCAAAAACTGATGGTGATCCACTTAATCCTTCTTTTGCGAAAGAGTTGCTGGCCCTAGAAGATGAATTGATGAATAGCAAATATGTAGGAAAAGCCATGAGTGTGTATGATTTTTACTCTATCATGTATTCTATATTCATGAATCAAGAAAAAAAACAGTATCCTGAACAGATGATGCAGATAAATTTTATCAACTCCATAATCTCAGAAATGGATTCTGACCCTACTAATCATCTAATTGACCGTGAGCAAAAAGTAACACGATTAATGATCTTCCCAGTTGATCTTAAAAACAGTACACTAGACGAAATCAACAAACTGGTTGCAGAATTTAATAAAACCTATGATAACATAGAAGTAAAGGTTACTGGGGTTCAATATCTCATGCGTGAGCTCAATGAAGGCATGATAGATAATCAGACAAAAAGTCTAATATTGGCTTTTGCTTTGATCTTCATTCTTCTGTTTATTTCACTAAGAAAGTTTAAACCTTCATTTATTGCATTATTACCAATAGCCTTTACTGTCGTCATCTTATACGGATTTCTAGGATTGACTGGAATCTCTTTGAACGTATTTACGACAACCATTTTCAGTATTACCATTGGAGTTGGAATCGACTATGCAATTCATTTCACTTCTGTTTGGATGAGTTTTCGTAAAAAAGGGTATGATCCACAAAAGGCAGTCGAACAGGCCTCTAAATATACTTCGCGCCCTATCCTGGCAAATGCTTTCGGTCTTGCTATTGGACTGAGTGCACTACTCTTATCGCCATTGCGTATCCATCTATATGTATCAGTACTAATGTGGGCATCGATGATTTCTAGTGTATTCTTAAGTCTTTCTTTCTTGCCGACGATGTTGCGGTGGACTAAAGATAAGGACGCGAGAAAGTCTACTGATTCGATGATATAAATATGACAAAGGAGCAGTTTAGAACTGCTCCTTTGTTTGCATTTTAAGAAGACTATAAAAAGCTAAACGACTCTTCTAATGACTAAAGTACAATATTTCGTTTTTTATATGTCAAAAGTATTATCTATATGATATTAACATACAATTTATCGAAAAGTAGAACGAAATAAAGGAATTATGGAAAAAATGTCGTATTTATTATTTAGATTCATCCCTCATATACGTTACGAAATATTTGATCCAAATAGTTTATTTTTAAAAATATTAGAAAGGAGATTTATAGCATGAGACGATTATTAAATTTAATCTTAATTTTAATAATAATACTAATATTAGCTACTAATATTTTTGCAACTGTACATATCTCTCTAGATAAAGATAATCTTATGAAAGTAGAAAATAATGACCAGCAGGAAAAAGAAGAACAAAGTCAGATAAATTTATCTTCACCAAAAGAGTCCAATAAAACCAAAGAAGCTAAAACCACTAAAAAAGACGTTCCTAACATCACCGATATATTATTATTAGCCAATAAAGAACACCACTTGCCATCAGATTATAAACCTACTGACTTAGTCCAACCTAATATTCCTTTTTTGTTTAAAGAAGATTTACCAAAAAAGTTGATGAGAAAAGAAGCGGCTCTGGCTCTAGAAGAGTTATTTAATAGTGCAAAAAAAGATACTATCAAACTTTTTGGTGTATCAGGGTATCGTTCATATTACAGACAAAAGCAAATTTTCGATTATAAAGCACAAAGACTTGGCGAAGAAGTAGCCAATAAAACAGTCGCTTATCCCGGCCAAAGTGAACATCAAACAGGACTTGCCATGGATGTTTCAAACCAAAAAATGGGATTTAAACTACACCAAAGTTTTGGCAATACAAGAGAAGGAATATGGATAGCAAATAATGCTCCAAAGTTCGGATTTATTATCCGCTATCCAAAAGGAAAAGAACATATTACTGGCTATAAGTATGAGCCATGGCATCTTCGATATGTAGGGATACAAGTAGCGCAAGAGATAGCTCAAAAAGGTATTACTCTAGAAGAATATTTTGGTGATTAAAAGTAGGTTCCTCAAAATTTACTTACATTTAAAAGACAGCTCCTGATGATTAAATCAGAAGCTGTCTTTTAGTGGAGAACCATGTTCAGTCGAAAGGTTTACATCTAGCCAGCAAACCCATACCCAGCATCAGTCCTACAAGCAAACTCTTGTTAATATACATTCTCCCAATCACTGATTGGCACTTCAATCCAACGATTAGACTCTATCTGAACTAATACTCTCTCATCAACAGGTTTATAAACTTCCTGTTCCATCAGATTTGAGCTCTAGCATTAGCAGGATTGATAATTCGACTTGTTTTCAAATATAGGCTCAATACAACCTTTCCATGCTCTTAAATCATTAAAATACCCATTTAGCATAAGTATAGGTTTTCCTTGTCCAATCATTTCGTAATAAAATTCAACATCTCCAGCACAATACTTCATAGTTAGCCCCCTTAATTTTGATAATAAAAAAGCCATGTAGATATTTATATCTACATGGCTTAAAAAAACTTTATAATGTCACCATTAGATGCAAGCTCATTTGCATTTCAGCAGAAACAGAGCTTGCATCCATGGTGATGATGCATTTGAATATTTAAGTTAAAATCTCTCATAGAAATCCACTACTTTCTTGTTAAATATTTCTTACTATAATTCCTTTATAATGTCAATTTTATTATTGAAAAAACCTTTTACAACATTTTTATTTTCTCCGAGTAAAAGTTTTTAAATGTTTACCAGCATGTCCAAAATAGATTTTATCTTCATCAGGTAAATATTTAAAGTAGATTCGAATGTCATCTTCTGGTTTTAAATGATATGAAAAACGATGTGTAATACCTTTGATGAACACTTCTCGCCTATCTCGTTTTATTATGCTTTAATCACCATACAATCATCTAACATAGTCAGCTTTACTTTTGGTTTGCATTCAAAAGAAACTCTCCAGTTTTAACTAGTTTCATTTCTTCATTATATAACTTCTCAATAACATCTCTATTATTCATTTTCTCCATTTCTCCATTTTTTAAATAAACTTTGCTTTTTTCTGGTAATATTTTGTCAATAAACTCCAAACTTTCTTCTTTAGTCATACCATTTTCTTTCAATAAATAAAAAACACTCATTAAGCTAATGCCGTATAATTTATGTTCTGTTAAAGTTGGTGCATAATTCAAGATTATCGCTCTACGAGCTCTCCGGTCATCAGAAATAAAATAATTAATCTTTTCTTGCGCTACATCCCTTAACAAAATAATCATTTGTAAAGTTCGTAATTCACCAATATTATCTTTAAGTATTTTATCTATTTCCTGAAGTTTTAAATATAATTTGTCTGGATTTTCAAGATACTCTTCAACCATAACATAAGTATTATCATATTCAATACCAAAAATATTACATGCCTGCTGTAATGAATTTGAAAACAATCTCTTAAATCCTAATTTTTCAAATAAATCTTTATCAGTTAACAGTATAATTTTCTTTTCTTTAATGAGCTTATCCAAAATCAATATTGTGTCCTCTGGCCATTCTACTTCATCATAAACACATTTATGTAAATAACATTTTTCAAAAACATCCAACACTCTTTCTAACAGTCCCAGTTCATCACGGCTCATCTTAATAATAACATCAGTATCTAGGCAAGCAATTTTCTTACTATTATGCATCTTCATTTTCCTGCTTTAAAAAGGAAAAATCTTTAATAATTCTCTTTTTAGGTAATAATTCTAGATCATCGTTATCAATAATTAGAGCATATAAATTACTAAACTTCACCTGTCTGGTTCTTTTTTGCCATCTATCTCCAATTTTGTGTTTTTTTATTTGGTATAAAATACCTTGATCAATCTCTCTGTCAGGAATAGAAATCCATTTTTCGGTATCCCTTTCATTAATAATTTCCATTTCATATAACCTAAGAACTATTGTTTTATAAGGAACAGCAAAAGTGTCCATTAATTTAATAAATTTCAACTCATCCAGATCAGATGAATTTTTTACCTTTAAAAGAGACAATTCTTTCTTTAATGACTCATCTGGTACTAATAATAAAGCCGCGAATAAATTCGCCTTTCTTTCCTCTATATTAAATTGATCATTACCATCTTCTAGATTTTTAAGATGAAGCAACTCTCTATGAGTATCTGCAACTAAATGATATACTTCATGTGCAACTGCAAAAATCTGCTTTTCATAAGGTAAATAAGAGTTAATATATATGAAGACCTGCCCTTTATATTCACATATAAAACCACAAAGTTCATCATCTTCTATAGGAAAAAGTATTAAATCTACATCACTTCTCTCTTCAATTATTCTAAAAATATCATCCTGTAAAACATTATCTCTAGCTCCTGTATATTCTTTTTGAAAATACAAAACTTCTTTTTTTACTTCCTCATATGATTGTGGTCTAGTTTTTTTAAAAATGTTATTTAATAATTCCATTTAAATCCCACCTTATTCTACAAATAAATCCTGATGAGCTTCATTAAGATCACGATGAAATAGAATCAAATCCATTACTTTTTTTGCTTTTTTCAACCCATTCTTTGCTGCTTCTGAATTTACTTCTCCCATGAAAGCAATAATTGGATTTTCTTCAATTTCTTCATTGTTCTGTTTTACAAGGTCTTCTAAAGAAACTTCTAAAATATCTCCGATCATTTTTATTTCTTCAAGTGTAATATTTTTTCTACCATGAATTATCTTATTAACAATTTGTCTTGAAATATTTAATTCTTTAGCTAAATCAACCTGAGTCCAACCAATTTTATCTAATTGTTTTTTAATTCTTTGACCTACTACACTATTAAAAGAATTCATATTTACTCACCTCCTAATTAAATTATATCACTCAGCATTAAAATTATCAACGATATATTTACAATATTATTATATGCAATATTTTTGTGAATGATACATTAACTAATTGAACTCAGGGCGGTATTAGCTTTTAAAAAAAAAGAGATATTAAATTGTAATAAGAAATCAAACTAAATTTTAAAAAGGACTTCTTACTCAATCCAAGAAGTCCTCATTACGTCCTATATTGCTACAGTCTTTTCATCTCTCCCAACACTTTCTTCCTTCTCAAGATTTTTAAACGCCACAGAAAGCATCAGCTTAATCCGATTTAATTGATTAACTTCACTCGCACCTGGATCATAATCAATCGCGGCAATATTAGCTAGTGGATATGATCTTCTAAGCTCTTTAATCATACCCTTTCCTGTAATATGGTTTGGTAAACAAGCAAAAGGTTGTAGACAAACGATATTAGTCGCTCCACTCTCTATCAATTCAACCATCTCTGCTGTCAAGAACCAACCTTCACCTGTCTGATTTCCTATTGAGAGATGTTTTGACGCACCTTTAGCTAATTCTTGAATCGGCCTTGGAGCTTCAAATCGCTTACTTGCCTCTAATGCCTTTTTCATATTTTTCCTATAAAATTCAATGGCACTTATAACAAAATTACCTGCAATCATTCCACCAAAACTTCCTGATAATTCTTCATATTTTACTTTATGATTAAAAGCAGTGTATAATAGAAAATCAGTCAAATCAGGCACCACTGCTTCTGCTCCCTCTGCTTCCAATAATTCAACGATATTATTATTAGCAGTAGGATGGAATTTCACCAATATCTCACCTACTACTCCAACTTTTGGCTTAACTAATTTCTTATCAATTTCTAGATTATCAAAATCCTTAACTATTCTATGCACGTTCTTTTTGAACGCTTTGAAACCACCCTTTAATAATGCATCTTTACATCTCTTAACCCAATACTCATATAGTTGATTTGCTGAGCCTAGTATTTTTTCATATGGTCTTACTCTATATAAAACTCTCATAAGTAAGTCACCATAAACTAATGCCATCATCGCATTGTGTAACATTGGAATATTTACCTTAAATCCAGGATTTTTCTCCAGCCCTACCGCATTAAAAGAGATTACTGGTACTTGCTCCATACCTGCATCCTTTAAAGCCTTTCTGATAAAGGCAATATAATTGGTTGCTCGACAACCACCACCAGTTTGAGAGATTAAAACTGAAGTATTATTTACATCATATTTTCCTGATTTCAAAGCTGCCATGATCTGACCTACTGTAATTATGGATGGATAACATGCATCATTATTTACATATCTTAATCCTGCATCTATAGCCATATTATCAACTGATGGAAGTACTTCTACATTATATCCTGCCTTATTAAAAGCTACATCTAAAAACTGAAAATGAATTGGAGACATCTGTGGTGCTAAGATCGTATGCTTTTGCTTCATCTCTTTTGTGAACAAAACTCTTTGAGGGTTTTGAAATAATTCTTTTGGCTCAAAGTTTCTCTTATCTCTTTCTTCAATAGCTGCAATTAATGAACGAATACGAATTCTTACTGCACCTAAATTATTAATCTCATCTATTTTAATTACTGTATATATTTTCCCATAACGCTCTAAAATCTCTTGAACTTGATCTGTAGTAACCGCATCCAATCCACAACCAAATGAATTCAACTGTATCATCTCTAAATCTTTTTGATGTGCTACATACTCTGCCGCTCGATACATTCTAGAATGATAAACCCATTGGTCAACAACCCTGAGTGGTCTTTCAACCTTAGTAAGATGACTTATAGCATCTTCTGAAAGCACTGCAAAACCAAAGGATTTGATCATCTCAGGAATACCATGATTGATCTCTGGGTCAATATGATATGGGCGACCAGCAAGAACAATACCTTTAATCTTATTATCATTTATATATTTAAGAGTTTCTTCTCCTTTTTTCCATACATCGTCTTTATATCTATCAAGTTCTTTATAAGCTAAAACTGTAGCTCTAACAATCTCATCTTTTGAAATACCCTCAGATGCTAACTCCTTGATCAATCGTTTCACAATTCGCTTATGATTATCTATTGGCAAAAATGGATGATAAAAAGTAATCTCACCAGTTCTTAGATCATCCATATTTGCATTTATCGTTTCAGGATAAGAGATAACAATTGGACAGTTGTAATGATTGCCGGTTTCCTTATCTTCCTCAATATTAAATGGAATACACGGATAAAAGATTTTCTTGATACCTCTATTCACCAGATCTTGAATATGGCCGTGGACAAGTTTTCCGGGATAACAAACAGATTCTGAAGGTATCGTCTCCATACCTAATTCATAAATTCGTTTTGATGAACGGCTAGATAACTCAACTCTATAGCCCAATTCACTAAAGAAAGTAAACCAAAATGGATAATCTTCATATATATTTAAAACTCGCGGTATACCAATTACCCCTCTAAATGCTTCTTCTTTTGTAAGAGATTTATAACCAAATACTCTCTTATATTTATAATCATAGAGATTTGGAATCTCACTCTCTACTCTTTCTATACCTGCTCCTCTTTCACAGCGATTCCCAGAAATATATTCCCGTCCATCTGAAAAGTGGTTGATGGTTAACAAACAATTGTTTCCACATAAGCCACACCGTTTCATAGAAGAATTAGTTTTAAATTCAATCAATTCAGCACCTTGAAGCATACTTGTCTCATACCCATCTTTATAATGCTCTTTAGCTACTAAAGCTGCTCCAAATGCACCCATAATTCCTGCAATATCAGGGCGAACAACTTCTCGACCAATAATTTTTTCTAATGATTGAAGTACCGCTTCATTATAAAAAGTACCACCCTGAACTACAATCTTTTCTCCCAAATCTTCTGCTCTTTTTAATCTAATTACCTTAAATAATGCATTTTTGATAACAGAATATGAAATACCAGCAGAGATATCACTAACGTCTGCCCCTTCTTTTTGCGCTTGTTTAACTTTTGAATTCATAAACACAGTACACCGAGTCCCCAAATCTACAGGATTTTTTGATTGAATTCCAGCCTTTGCAAAGTCTTTGACATCCATCTCCAATGATTTAGCAAAAGTTTCAATAAAAGAACCACATCCTGAAGAACAAGCTTCATTTAACATAATTAAATCTATAACACCGTCATGAATTTTCAAACTCTTCATATCCTGCCCACCAATATCTAAAACAAAATCTACACCCGGTAAGAAAAATTCAGCAGCTTTATAATGGGCAACTGTTTCTATTTCTCCAATATCAACCTTTAAAGCTGATTTAAGCAAATGTTCTCCATAACCTGTCACAGTAGAGTTTACAATCTTAGTTTTTTTATTTAGCTTCTTATATAAATCTTTTAAAGCATTAACACTAGACTCCAACGGGCTCCCCATATTACTTCCATAATATGAATATAACAAATTCCCCTCTTCATCAATAAGTGCAACTTTCGTTGTAGTCGAACCTGCATCTATACCTAAATAGGACTTTCCTTCATAATTTTCCCACTCAATTCTTTTTACCTTATGTAATGAATGTCTTTTTTGAAATGCTTCATACTCTTCATCAGTTGCAAATAGTGGCTCTAGCTTTTTCTTTTCTTCACTATCCATTTCATTAATCCTTGGTACTCTTTCGTATAAAGATTCAAATGAAAAAGATTCTTTATTTTTAGCGGACAAAGCTGCTCCCAACGCAACAAAGTATTGAGAATTTTCAGGAAAGATAACTTCTTCTTTCTTCAGTTTCAAAGTTTCAATAAATCTTTTTCTAAGCTCAGACATAAAATATAAAGGTCCACCTAAAAAAGCCACATTTCCACGAATCGGCTTTCCCTGGGCCAGCCCACTTATCGTCTGATTCACAATAGCTTGAAGAACAGATACAGCAATATCCTCTTTTGCCGCCCCCTCATTTAACAATGGTTGAATATCTGTTTTAGCAAATACCCCACACCTGGAAGCAACAGGATAAATTACTTTATGTTTTTTCGCCAATTCATTAAGCCCTGCCGCATCTGTTTGCAATAAAGTCGCCATCTGATCGATAAAAGCCCCAGTACCTCCAGCGCAAGTTCCATTCATTCTCTGTTCAAGCGAATCTCCAAGATAGGTAATCTTTGCATCCTCTCCACCTAATTCGATGGCTACATCTGTAGTTGGAATAAGCCTTTCAATAGCTTTAGTACAAGCTATCACCTCTTGAATAAAAGGTATTTCTAGTTTTTTGGCAATATTAAATCCACCAGACCCGGTAATCCTTAAAGTTAAATGATTTTTTTGTAAAATTGATTTGGCATCATCAACCATAGAAACGACAGTGTTTTTTATATCTGAGAAGTGCCTTTTATACTTTTTATATATAATTTTAGTTTCCTTTAAAACAACCATTTTTACTGTTGTTGAACCAACATCAAGTCCAACATTGAAAAGATTTTTCATTTCTTTTCACCCCTAGTATATTCATTTTATAATGGATATTAATTTATTACACAAATTATTCTACCTTTATTGCCGCCCAGAAAAAATCAATAAAGCTATGCACTCTCTCGAATTCCTACATCAACTCCATAAATTAGCATTTATTTTCCAATAACTATATTATAATGAACGCTTGTTCATTTGTCAATAGGAGATACTTGAATTGTAAAAATAAGAAAGTTGTTGACAATAAGTCTTAACTTAACTTATATCAACAGCTTTCATATTCTTAATCAAAATCGAGGTAATAACTACGTTATTACCTCTTAAGTTTAACGACTTCAGAAGGAGATTTTAACTCCGAATAAAGTTTTGAAATTGTTCTAATACTTCCACCCCCACCTATAGAGAAGAGGGACTTCCCCTTTGAAATGTCGTTAACAATCACATCAACGTTCCTCATACATTATTTTATAATTTCATCAAAACATTTTTTTCTTGTAAATAAATAAAATACAGTTTGGAATATAAAATATATTCCGATTATAACTAAAGAATTAAGCAAAATCTTTCCATAAAAAGGAATATTAACCGTCATGACTGCTATAAAAAGAAAACCTAAAATACTACCTAAAATTATCGGAATAAAGAATATCGGTTTTAATTCCTTTGAGATCATCTTTTTCATCTCCAAATCTGTGATACCTATCTTAAATAACTTTTTATACTTGATCTTTCCTTCTTCTATATCTGGACAGTCAAAAGTTTTTTGGAAATTTCATAAAAAAATATAACTCTCCAGCGTTTGACTACAAAAATTATGTGGAAATTTCTAGATCAAGTTTTTAATAAATTTAAAGAATGTTTTAGCCGACAAGCAAGCTTTCAAAGGACGACCATGTGAAGAAATGAAAAGACTAATCTTATCGACACTAAAAGCAATTGAAGGCTATGTCTTATGTGGTTCTATTGCAATAGGA
>JAGMES010000075.1 GCA_023128035.1 Halanaerobiales bacterium
TATATATACTATGTGAGTGTGACTAAAATACTTTTTGTGGACGAATCATGGCATAATAAAAATAAAGGCTAAAATTAGCCTTTATTTTTTTGATAATTTTTCTTTTATTGATGTAACGTTTTTAATAACAACACCTGCTTTAACTT
This sequence comes from Halanaerobiales bacterium, assembly GCA_023128035.1. The sequence goes on from JAGMES010000075.1 coordinate 147, forward strand.
TTATTATGCTAATATCTTTGAGAGAGATTGCACTTTCAAGATCAGAAATTGAGGATTTTAATTTAGTAGCGTCTTCTTTAGATTTTTCTTCTATCAACTTGAACACTATAGTTTCTTCATGATTTTTGATAGCGCTAAAGTTTTCATTCACCTTGTTATATTCATTGATGGCACTATCTATGATGATTTGTCGAACATGATATTTTATATCATATATAGAAGGTGGAGTTTCACTTTTAAAACCTTTAGTGAATAGAGAAATATATGAAGTTAACCTATTAGCGGTTACAAGAGTTTCTAAGTAGTTATATTTAGAAGAGGATATTGTTAAATTATTCAAATTGTTTTTAAATCCAGTCAATTCTTTAGGAAAACTTTTTGCTTCTAAAAGTATTGATTCTAAATCATTCCATTTATCATGTAAACTATTTATTTCTGTATTAATCTCATGCCATATAAAAATTATGTCGTCAGGAATCGTTATTTTCTTTTCTTCATCCCCTTCTTCCTGAGGTTTTTCTTTCTTTAAAATTTCTGATAGAAGTATATCATTAGTGGTTATAGGCTTAGGTTTAAATTCCTCTTCCTTTTTTTCTGTTCCATCTTCTTTAGCAGTTAAGATTTCCTTCTGTTCTTTTTCTTCAAGTTTTTTTTCTTTTATTTGTTTTTCGTAATATGGTACTAAATCAACCTGGTTCATTATTTTTAGAATAGTAGATTCCATTTCTTCTATTTCTGGAGGTATTGGTTTGGGGCTATTTTCAGATTTTGGGCTTGACTGTTCAGATTTTGATGTACAGGAAGAGATAATAAACAAAGTACAAAATATCATTAATAATATTATAGTAAATTTATATTTTCTCATATCATCACCTCTAAACTATTATGTTCATTGTTAAAATAAACAATACTTATGGCTAGAGAAAAATTTCTTATAGTTTCGTTCGCAGGAAAAGCTTTTTCGCTGGAGAAGTATTTTAATGATTAGCCCAAAAATACTTTTTGTGGTCGAATCTTTTATTAATATGAATGGAAGATGGTGAAATGATGATAATTGCTCAACAGATTGAAAAATTTGAAAAGACAAAATTGTTTTGTGGTCAAATCTGTCTTCAAGATGACGAATTTTCTGGATTTGTTCTCACTAAACCAATGGAAGTAGAGCCTTATGATGAATTGGTCGTATCTTGGAATGGAATTACCCCAGGAACTAGTGTTTTTAAAATAGAAGCACAAATTAGTATAAATGGCCAGTGGTCTAATTTTTACCCCATAGCTCTATGGAATCAGTTTACTACTGGAGGAAGTTTTAGTAAAGAGGATGAGCTTGCTAAAACTTTAATTGATCTGATAAAGGTGAAGAAACCTAATTTAGCTGATGCTTATCGGATTCGGGCCTGGATTAGAAGGACTGATTTTAGTCAGATGCCTCGTTTAACTGGATTATTTGCTTCAACTCGTAATTCAGGAGAATTTCAACTTACTTTAAGTAAGGAGATTCCTCCTGTTGAGTTAGATGTACCCTGTCGTTCACAGATGATTCATCATAAATCATGTGCAAATCTCATCTGTTCACCGACAAGTTGCGGAATGGTTTTAGGCTATTATGGAATTTATGTGCCTACAGATCAAATGATCTGGAAAGTTTATGATAAAACAATTGGAATCTTTGGAAACTGGCCATTTAATACAGCAGCGTTAGCTCCATATGGGTTTGAAGCGAAAGTGGAGTTTATAGAAGATTTATTTGAAGCTTTGCAAGAGATTCAAGAAGGTCGTCCGATCATCACTGGAATTCGTTACAAAGAAGGTGAATTAGAGAATGCGGCTATTCCCAAAACAGATGGACATATCATAACATTAGTTGGATATAACGATGGTTATGTAATTGTAAATGATTCGGCTGCGTCTTCTAATGCTGAAGTACGGAGGAGATATTGTGTTGACCAATTTTTAAAAGTCTGTGGTGGTGTATTTTATAAGATACGTCAATCAGAAGGAATTAAGGAGGAAAAGTTTTGAGAAAACATATTCCTAAATTAGTAATTCTTTTTTGTTGTCTAATTGCATTGATTGTACTTATAAATAGTAACCAGATTGTTTTTTCAGATTTTAAAGAAACTGAATCTTCTCAAGTTGAATCAGAATATGATCTGGTAGTTTATGGTGGTGATCCAGAAGGGGTAGTAGCAGCAATTGCAGGGGCTCGTAATGGTTTGAAAACTTTATTGGTTATGGAAGAAGATGGCCCAGGAGGTTTAATGGTTTATGGAGCATTAAATTTTCTAGATTTAAATTATGATGAAAGAGGAAAAGTGATCAATAAAGGAATTTTTAAAGAATGGCACCAATTGGCTGGCGGCGAAGTAATTGTTGATACAGAAGAAGCTAGAAAAGCATTTATGAAGCTTTTATTGGTAGAAGAAAATTTAACTATCGTGCCTTTGACTAGCATACAGGAAGTTCAAATCAGCGAAGATCAACAAAAGATTAGTAGTTTGATCTTTGAAACTACTGGTATTTCTCGAACTCATGATGTTGAGCTGATGAATAAAGTAAAAACTGATGTACATCCAGATTGGGCAAGTGCTGTTAAAAAAGATGATCTTAAAGCCACTTTAGTTAAGATAAAGCCAGATACGGTTTGGATAGTAGAAGGTAAACGTTATATTGATGCCAGTCAGGATGCTGATTTAGCAGCCTTGGCTGATGTACTTTACTTTACTGGTGGTGCTGATGTGGGGTTGCCTGATCGTAAAATGGCGGTAACTCTAGTCTTTCGCTTAAAAAATGTTAATTGGAAAGATTTACAGAAGGATATTAAATCCCAAAAATGGGGTTATTCTAAGATGAACTCAACTTCTGCTTGGGGATTAGGCAAGATAGGTCAAAAATACGAGCCAGTTGACCCTAGTACTCGTCTTCGAGGGTTAAATATTGCGAAACAAGATGATGGTACAGTCTTTATTAATGCGTTACAAATTTTTAATTTAGATTTTAATGATTCAGATTCTCTAGCAAAAGGGATGGAGCAAGGGAAAAAAGAGGCAGAATATGTTGTGGAATACTTAACCAAAGAACTTTCTGGATTTGAGAATGCAGAATTGATGGAATTTCCGTCACAATTATATGTTCGTGAGAGTCGTCATATTTTAACTCTTTATCAGTTAGATATTCTTGATTTGGTTGAAAATGTAGATTTTGACGATAAAATTGCTGTAGCTTCTTATCCAGTAGATTATCAAGCAACATCACCAGTAGATCCCGGATTTGTGATTTTTGATCCAGGGGTGTATAGTATCCCATTTCGCTCTTTAGTGCCTAGATTTAAGAAAAATATTTTGGTGGTTGGTCGTTCTGGAGGTTATGGTTCTCTAGCTGCTGGGAGCGCTCGAGTAATTCCTACAGGGATGGCAACAGCGGAAGCGGCAGGTACTGCTGCTGCACTATCAATAGAAGAAGGAGTAGACTTTCATAAGTTTGCTATGGATTCAAACCTGATTGATTCACTACAGACACAGCTTTTCAATCAGGGAGTAGACTTACGACAGCTAAATGAAATCAATGAAGTGGTTCAGGATCTTGATTATCACAAATTTAAGGAACTTTTTAGTTGGGGAATGATTGTAGCGGGCTATGATAATGATCTTAAATTAGATAAGAATGTTACAGAAAGGGAATTTTCTTTTCTTTTAATGAAAGGAATGCGTTTGCGGCAGGCTGACAATTATGATGAGTATCTGGCTGGTGGACTTTATTCTTTGAGTTCTAACAAAACTTTAAAACGTGACAAAGCATGTGAAATATTATTAGCTGCTGGTGGATATTGGTTAGCTAAGGTAGAAAATGTTTATTTGACAGCTCTGGAGGATGGTTTTATTCCATTAGATCTTAAAGAGAATTTTAAAACTAATTGTTTATTAACCAGACGAGATATGTATAAACTCATTATTAGTTTTTTAAAACGATATTCTGTTCCAGAGGATTTGTTAGAATTACGTACTCGTTCTTTTGGAGAATAAATCTTAAAAAACGATCTCTTTTATTAGAGATCGTTTAAGAACTTTGTTTTTACAGGAGGAGAAGTTATGAAAAATGCAAGTTTGGATAAAATTAGAGAAAATATTCAAAAAGTGATCATCGGCAAGGAAAAAGTAATTGACTTACTTATGACTGCCCTTCTAGCAGAAGGTCATGTGCTCTTAGATGATGTCCCAGGTTTAGGAAAAACAGTAATGGCAAAAACAATTTCAAAATCGCTAGATTGTTCCTTTAATAGAATTCAATTCACACCAGATTTGCAGCCAGCAGATATTACTGGAATGAATTATTATAATCAAAAAAGTGGTGAATTTGTTTTTAAAGCAGGGCCAATTATGTCAAATATCGTCTTAGCTGATGAGATTAATCGGGCTATACCCAGAACACAATCTTCTCTTTTAGAAGCGATGGAGGAACGTCAAGTGACTGTGGATGGTGTAACTTATCATTTAAGTGAGCCATTTATGGTTATTGCTACTCAGAATCCAGTAGAATTAGCAGGGACGTTTCCATTACCAGAAGCTCAGTTGGATCGTTTTCTGTTAAGGATTGAGATGGGTTATCCTAAGTTAGATGAAGAGGTTGAAATACTACGCCGATTTAAGTTAAATAATCCACTGAACGATCTTAAACCAGTAATGAATTCAACAGAGATTTATAATTTGCGTCAGCAAGTAAAAAATATTTTCGTGGAAGACGAATTATTGGTGTATATCGGTAAATTAGTACAAGCCACTCGTGATCATAAGAGTGTTCGTTTGGGAGTGAGCCCAAGAGGGGCGTTAGCTCTTTTAAAAGCTAGTTCTGCTTATGCGCTTATCTTAGAGCGAGAATATGTTTTACCAGATGATATTAAATATATATTTCCTTTTGTAGCTAAACATCGGATGATTTTAACTGACGAGGCAGATTTGAGAGGAATTCAAAAAAATGAAATCTTAGAGGAAATTTTGCAAGAGATTCAGGTTCCTGTGGAGGAGGTTTCAGTACATGTTTAAAAAAGACAGGCTTTCACTATTGCTTCTTTTATTGGTGATTGCCATCTTTAAGCAGAATCTTTTGCTTGTCTTTGGGGTTATGTTAGTTATAGCTATTATATTTATAATAGGGATTTGGAACCGTTTCTGTTTTGCTAAATTAAAAATTCAACGCCGGTTAACAAAAGAGAATATTTTTGTTGGTGAACAATCTCAATATGTAGTAGAGGTTGAAAATCGTAAACTCTTACCTTTACTTATGCTACAGATAAACGATAATGTAACTAGAGGTGTGAATTTTTCCAAACCGGAGATGTTAGCCAGCCAACCTGGTAGTCCGTATAATATTTTCTCAGATGTCTATAGTTTAAAATGGTATGAGAAGGTGACAAGAAAATATACAGTTATTCCTGAACGGCGGGGATATTTTACTTTTGGTAAAGGTTCTTTAAGTGCTACTGATCTCTTTGGTTTGTTTACTCAAACTTTGGAAACTAAGGATAGAGTTTTTCTTTTGGTCTATCCGAGGATTCTTCCCATTGAAAAATTTGGGTTGCCTATTGAAAATCCGTTTGGGCGACAACAGATGAATCAATGGATTTTTGAAGATCCAGCAAATCAAGTTGGAATTAGACCATATCAACAAGGGGACAAGTTTAGTCAAATTAATTGGAAAGCTACAGCTAGACATCAGAATTTTCAAGTTAATGTCATAAAGCCTACCATGGATGTCAAATTAAATATAATATTAAATACTAGGTTAATGAACCAACTATGGGAAGGCTATAGTCAGAATGTTTTTGAAGTAGCTGTAATGTGTGCAGCTTCGGTGGCGGATTATGGTTTACGCAAACATTATCAGGTTGGATTATTGACCAATGGAATAATTTATGAAAGAGCGGATTTTGTCAAAATATTGCCTGGGAAATTGTCAACTCAACGGGAAAAAATATTAAGGGCACTAGCAATGATTGAACCTTATCATCATAAAGATATTGATCAAATGATTTATCGAGAGTTTGTGCAGAAGAATTTTGAAGTTGGAACTACAGTTGTTTTTATTACTGCAATTATGAATCAAAAATTAGTAGATGCGATGCGGGTTCTTAAAGTGCGTGGTTTTTCACCTACTATTATCAAGCTTGGAGAGATGGAGGAGAATTTTTTTGAACAATTAACAGGTATGCCAGTTTATTTGGTAAATGAGGAGCGATTGTGGAATGAGATTAAAGGTATCGAATTTGTTCGAAAATCTGTTGGTTAGAATTTTATTTTCTACGTTTTATATAATAATTATTTTCCCCTTGCTTAAATTCTTTTTTGAACTATGTATAGAAACTAAACTAACAGAAGGATTAATCTGGTTTTTTGGAGCAGCCATATTTCTTGGAAGTTGTATTATGTCAATGAAGGAGAAAATATCACACAGAATTTTAGCTAAAGTTACAATTTTCCTATTTTTTATTGGAGTTAGTTTACTTTTAACCTATTTTATGAGAATATCTCCTGTTTTTAACGCTAATTTAATATTAAATTCTTTTCAGATGGGGTTTATTATGATCCTGGGCTGTTTGCTTTTTGGAAATAGGTATGAAAGATTAGTAGTAAAAGAAGTTTATTTTATGAGGGATTTTAGTATCGGTATTTTTATACTTTTATTGCAAATTGCTTTAAAGGATTTGATTTCAATATCAATAACTGTACCGCAGATTCTCATTTTTTTCATAGTAGGGTCAGCATTGGGCATTTATCTAAAATATGCAGATATTAAGGGTGGAACAGGTGAACAACGTTTATGGTTAGTAGTGATGATATCAGTGGTAGGATTTATTTCTGTAGCTGCAAGCTTTTTTACTTTTGGTATATCGCTTGATACTCTAAATAACTTAATTACACCGTTAATTTGGGTTGCGGATATTGTACGGAAATTATTTTTCAAAATTTTGTTATATATAGTTATGGTTCTTGGCCCTGTACTGGAATTAGTTATAAATTTTCTTAGAGGATTACTTAAACCATCAGATGAAGGTCTAACTGGGCAAAATATGATTGAAGGTGCTAGGGAAGGGTTAAGTGATTTATCAACATCATATCTTCCACCAAACTTGAACTGGTTATTTCGGATTATAATTTTTGCTATAGTGTTTTTAATTTTGATCTATGTAATCAAGAAATTTAACTCTTCTCGTAATCAAGAAACCGGGTATGAAGAAATACGGGAATCAATATATGACCCTACAGATTTGAAAAATGATTTTTTAAATTTTATTCAATCTATTACTAACAAATTTCGGAAAGATAAATCGATTGAGGTATCTATTTATGATGGTAGTAGCTATGTTTTGAAGATTCGTGAAATTTATTATTTATTTTTGAAAGAATTCCATCAAAAAATTCCTTTTCGAAAAAACTATTCACCTGAAGAGTACAGAAAAGAGGTAGTAGAGAATAGCAATGATTATCAGGAAGAACTTCGGACATTAACCAAAGTTTATGAAATTGCACGTTATTCTACTAAAGGAGATGAAGAAAGTTTTATCAAAATAGAGGAAGCATATAAACAAATTAGTGATTTACATCGACTTCGATGAAAGAAGAATGAAAAAATGATCTCGAAAATGGAGATCATTTTTATTTGCTTAAATATAGAGATAATTTGAGTTAATAGCCTTTAAACTATTTGTACGATGTTTAAAAGAAAATTTTGAGCAATAATAAAACTTGTATAAGCCAGATTTTGGTGATACAATATCAGAGGTTATAATTGTATTATAGTAAAAAGGTATTTATTTAAAACGGTAAAACATTGAAGGAGAATTTTATGTCTTTGCGCAAAAAAACATTTATTATTCTTGTATTAACGATTACGTTATTATTTGTATCTCTCTTTATATATTCGAAAGTAATTCTTTTGAAAAGTTTTGTTATATTAGAAGAGGAAAGTATTCAGCATAATGTCAAGCGAGTTATAAAAGCTTTAGAAAGAGATATACATTTTTTGGATACTACTGCTATTGATTACGCTTTTTGGGATGATACTTATACTTTTGTCCAAGATCGAAATGATGATTATTTGCAATCATATAAAAATGATTTTGCTTTTCTTCAGATGAATATAAATTTTGTTGTTTTGACAAATTCATTTGATCAGATAATTTTTGAAAAAGGGTATAACTTGGATAATCAAGATGAATCTCAGATTTTCAAGAGTATTCGAAAATATATTGATGAAAATAATCATTTATTGCGCTATTCAAATCCGCTAAGTGGTGTTAAAGGAATAGTTATGCTTCCTGAAGGACCTATGTTAGTTTCATCTCGTCCAATTCTGACGAGTGAACTAGAAGGGCCGGTTTCTGGTAGTCTTATCTTGGCCCGTTTGTTAGACGGGGAAGAAATTAGAAGGCTATCAGAAGAAACGCAAGTATCATTTACTCTTAATTCTTGGGCTGACCCAAAATTAACAGAAGAAGATCTAAAAGCACGTTCAGCGCTTTCCGTAACAGGTGATATATATATACAAGGATATGATGATAAGTCTGTAAACGGATATACGATGTTGGAAGATATTTATGGTAAGCCTATTTTACTTCTCAAGGTGAATATGCCTAGAGTTATTTATCAAAAAGGTCATTTTAGTATACATACATTTGTCATCATTTTAGCTGTAAGTAGTTCTATTATTGTGGCAGTAAGTTTAATTATTTTAGAAAGAATTGTACTAGCTAGAATAAAAAATTTAAGTGAACTTGTTAACGATATTGGTGACAGTGGTGATTTAAATGCAAGAATACCTGTAAAAGGGAATGATGAATTGTCATCGTTGGCGGGTTTTATCAATGAGATGATAGAAGCATTGTTTCATTTTCAGGTTAATGAAGAGAGATACCTAAAATTAGTGAATGAATTGAAGACGGCTCATCAACAAGTTACAGATATTATTGACTTTTTACCCGATGCTACATTTGTGATTGATACCACAGGAAAGGTGATTGCGTGGAATAAATCTATTGAGGAGATGACAGGAGTTAGGAAAGAAGAAATTATTGGAAAAGGTAATCATGAATATGACATACCATTTTACGGTTATCACCGTTCACAGTTGGTTGATTCAATAATTACAAATAATCAAGAAACAGAAAAAAAATATCAATCCATAAAGAGAATTGGAAATCAAGTTAGTGGTGAGTTTTTTGCACCATTTCTTAATGATGGTAGAGGAGCCAATCTTTGGTGTGCTGCTTCACCTCTTTATGATTCTGAGGGGAATTTAATAGGGGCAATCGAATCTATACGAGATATAACTGATAGAAAGAAGGCTGAAGAACAGCAAAAATATCTTAGTTTACATGATCCAGTTACTGGACTTTACAATCGCACATATTTTGAAAACGAGATGTTAAATTATGAGAACGAAGATGGAAAATCTCTAGGCATTATTCTTTGTGATGTGGATGGATTAAAAGTTATTAATGACAGTATGGGCCATCAAATTGGAGATAAGTTACTTAAAACAGTAGCGGAGGTTCTTAAGAAATCTTTATCTGTAGGTGGGGTTGTTGTTCGAATTGGTGGAGACGAGTTTGCAATTTTATTTTCAAAAACAGACCAAAATAGTATTGAAAAAGTATGCCATCAAATTAAAGAAACAATTAAAAAATATAATGAAATAAATCCTCAAGTTCCCTTAAGTTTATCACTAGGATATGCCATTGGGTATGATCAATCTGTAAGTATAAGTGGGCTCTTTAAAGAAGCAGATGATAACATGTATCGGGATAAATTATATCATATTAAAAGCAAACAGAGTGCAATCGTTCAAACTTTGATGAAAGCTTTAGAGGTTAGAGATTATATTACCGAAGGACATGCAGATCGTTTGGAAGCTTTATTAGCTGAAGTCGGACGAGCTATCGGTTTATCTGAGCAAAAAATAACTGATTTACGTTTACTTGGTCAGTTTCATGATCTAGGTAAGGTAGGAATTCCAGATCGGATTCTTTTTAAAGAAGGGCCGCTGACTTCTGAGGAATATTCTGAAATGAAGCGTCACTCTGAAATCGGTTATCGTATCGCTCGTTCTGCTCCAGAATTGATACCAATTTCTGAATTAATTCTTAAACATCATGAGTGGTGGAATGGTAAAGGTTACCCCCTTGGTCTGAAAGGTGAAGAGATTCCTTTAGAGTGCAGACTTTTAGCTATTGCTGATGCTTACGATGCCATGGTAAATGATCGTCCGTATCGAAAAGCTATGTCCCACGAACAAGCAATAGCTGAGCTGAGAGAATATGCTGGTGAGCAATTTGATCCAAATATTGTCGAAGAGTTTATAAAAATATTAGAAGAAAAATAAATTAGATGTAAATAACCGGAAGAAGAGGCTTAGCCTCTTCTTTTTATATGGATAAAATGTATTTTTGAATATATAATGGTTTGTGGAGAAAGCGAAGATGGATTATAGATATTAAATTATTTTTTGTAAGTCAAAAGTACTATTTTCAAAAAAAAATCCAAAATAAAAGGGAAAAATTTCTTTATGGAGAATTATACTATTAGAAAGGTCGATTGGAGGGGAATTGCGGTGAAAGGTAAGATTCGCATTGGGCCACAATTGTTGGAAGAAGGAACGAAGTTGGCGCGTGATGTTGAAGTAGACGGACTCTTACTTCTTGCTAGAGGAACCAGATTAACAAAGAAATTAATCTTTCAATTGGTGCAAAAAAATGTCCCCTATGTTTGGATTTGGCCACATGTCCAAACAGAAAATCTAGAAATTTACCAAAAAAATTATGAACATTTTAATAACCTATTAATGTCAGCAAAAAATAATATTCCTATTCAATTGAAAGAAGTAGATGATATTTTAGAAAATTTCTCCAGCGTTAGATCTCCACGTGAACTCATTAAGTATGTTCATGGGATTCGCAAGGCAGATCACTATACTTATCAACATTCTTTAAACGTCTGCTATCTCTCTATGTTATTGGGAAGATGGAGTAATTTTTCGGAAATAACTCAACTAGCCCAAGCAGCATTATTTCATGACTTAGGTAAGGTAATGATTGACAATCAAGTACTTAACAAGCCTGGTTCTTTAACAGAAGAAGAATGGGAACAGATGAAGTGCCATCCTGATTTTGGATACACTATTTTGTTAAAAAATTCAGAGATTCCAAAAGATGTTTTAAAGGGAGTTCGTCATCATCATGAGAGGATGAATGGGAAAGGATATCCTCAGGGATTAAGGGAAAATGAGGTACCAGAAATAGCTAGAATTATAGCGATTGCTGATGTTTTTGATGCTTTAACATCAAATCGAGTATATCGGGGTAAAAGAGATGTTTTTGAGGTTTTACAATATATGCACGATTGTTATAGTGATTTTGATCTTAAGTATCTTAGAATTTTTACTTTAAATATGTTAGATAATTTATTAGGGGAAAGGGTACTTTTGACTGATGATCAGGTGGGTACCATTGTATTTAATAATTCTCTTTCTCCTTTTAAACCATTGATCCAAACAGATAAAGATTTTATTGACCTATCTCAAAAATCTAATTTAAAGATTGTTCGTATACTTTGATCACCCAAATAAATTTAGAGTGAGTCAGTTTTCTGGCTCTTTTTTGTTAAAAAAAAAGGGAGGGAAAATGGTATGCATTCTAAATGTTTATCTAGTATAATCAATTCTATTGAAATATTGCGTGAACAGATGGAAAAGGCATATCTTAAAGAAAATTTTAACGAAGCCCTTCGCATCAGTCAAAAAATTGACAAATTGATATATATGGTTTTAGAAGAACAGAAAAAATTAAGTTAAAGTCGAAATAATAACGTAGTTATTATTTCTTAAGTTTAACGACTTCAGAAGGAGATTTTGCCCCTTCAAGAAGTGGTCTCCCTCTGAAATTTTGAAATTATTGTAAGACTTCTATACGCACCTACAGAGGAGAGGAACATCTCCTTCTGAAATATCGTTAAATGGGAGTGACAAATATGGTCGGATTTAAATTTATACATACAGCAGATTTACATCTAGATTTTCCATTTCAAGGGATTGGCCAGATAGATGAAAAGATACAAAAACGATTGATTACCTCTGGTTATCGAGTTTTAGAGAATCTGGTTAATCTTTGTATTCGTGAAGATGTAGATTTTCTTTTAATTGCTGGTGATCTTTATGATGGAGCAAATTTGAGTTTAAAGGCACAATTGCGGTATCGTGAAGCTTTTCAGCGTCTTTATAACCATCAAATTCAGGTCTTTGTTGTACACGGAAACCATGACCATTGTGGAGGTTGGCGGGCTGATTTAGTCTGGCCTGAAGGGGTTCATTTTTTCTCCTCTAGCGAGGTAGAAAGTTGCCCAGTGATTAAGGATGGCCAGGAAGTGGCAAGAGTTTACGGAATTAGCTATCCTACACAAGCTGTTCATGAAAATTATCTACCGAGATTTAAAATTCAGAAGGAATCTCCTTATCACATCGGTTTATTACACACAAATGTTGGTGGAAGTAGTGGTTATGCTAATTATGCTCCTTGTTCTTTAGATGAATTGGTCTCCTCTGGCTTTGATTACTGGGCTTTAGGACATGTTCATAGTTATCAAGTACTTCATCATTCAAACCCTGTTGTGATTTATCCTGGCACCCCTCAAGGGAGACATCCGGGTGAGACAGGGCCAAAAGGTTGCTGTTTGGTGGAAGTTGATTCTTTTGGAGAAACTCATCATCAGTGGATTGAACTGGATGATGTAAGGTGGGCTAATCTTCAGGTGAATATAGGAGGATTGGCTAGTCTTGATGATCTGTTCATAGAGATTCAAAATTCTTTGACAGATTTAAAAGATAGATTGGTTGACCGTTCTGGTTTGGTTCGCCTAAAATTAACGGGGCGTGGGCTAGTACATGATATGTTGAATCAGCCAGGAGTAGAACAGGATATTTTAGAAATGTTTCGCTTTGAAGAGGTGGGAACTTCATCCTGGCTTTGGATCGAATCTGTTCAAATCGAAACTGCATTTGAGTTGAATTTAGATGAGATACGCAAAGAAGAGAGTCTAAGAGGAGATTTCTTAAAATTAACTCAAAAAGCACGAAACCTAGAGGGACAGAATGAAATAATAAATGATTTGCGTACTGCAATTTCGCCTGTTATAAATGATCGTCGTTTTAAAAAAATTTTATCTAAACTTGATGAAGATACCTGGCAGAGATTGATAGATGTAAGTGAAGAATTGGGAATAGATTTATTGGGATCTAAGGGGGAGTAATGATGTGGATTAAAAAGGTATTGATTCGAGGTTTTGGACATTATTATAATTTAGAGATTGACGAAATTTCTCCTGGTCTTACTTTAATTGAAGGATTAAATGAAGCAGGGAAGACAACTTTTATGTCATTTATCCGGGCAATCTTTTTTGGTTTTTCTGACCGTAGAACCAATCAGTTGCGGTATGAACCCTTAGAAGGTGGAGAACATGGTGGTGCTATTACTATCGGGACTGAGGAGGGAAAATCCTATTTAATTGATCGAAGACCAGGGTCTTCAAGAGGTGATGTGACCGTTTATAATTCGGAAGGAGATAGATATGGTGACTCTGAAATAAAACATCTCTTCAAAGGTCTTACAGAGCCAGTCTTCCAACAAATTTTTTGCTTTGGTTTGAGTGAGTTACAACGGTTGGAAAGTCTTGAAAATGAGGAGATCAGTGGATTAATCTATAGTGCTGGTATGGGGATTCATACTCGGTCTTTTGCTCAAATTCAAAAAGAGTTGAATGAAAAACAGGGCCAACTTTTTCGCCCTACAGCAAGAAAACCTGAGATCAATCGTTTATTAAAAGAATTGAGTGAAACAGAGGAGAAGATCAAGAGCTTAAAAGAGATTCCTATAGAGTATAATCATTTGAAAGAGACAACGGCCAAGTTGAATGACAGGTTTGGAGAATTAGATGAGATTTTAGAAAAATTAGAAGAAGAAGAGAGTTGGTTGATCCGTCTTCAACATGCGAGTGACCCCTTTCATCGATTGAAAAGATTAGAAATTGAATTAAGGGAACTTCCTGCAATGAATTCTTTTCCTGAGAATGGAATTCATCGTTTGGATAGTCTAAAGGAAAAAATTCATCTACTTCAAAGCAATTGGAAGCGAAAAGAGTTGGAGATTCAGGGAGTAGAGGAGGAGTTAAAAAATTTAGAGAAGCAAATTTCTCTTAAAAATATAACGGCACTTTTAGAGATTGTTTCAGTGATTCAGGAATTATTAGAAGAGCGTCGACTTTTTCAAGAATGGAAAAAAGATTTAGCATCTGTTAAGTTAAAATTAGCACAACGAGAAGTAGAAGTGGCTGAGTTTTTAAAAGATTTGGGGATAGATTGGACAAAAGAAAGAGTTATTAATTATAGTTTAAGTTTAAGTAAACGTGAAAAAGTTCGGAATTTTATATATCAAAATAATCATTTGAATACTGCTATACAACAGCTTGAAGTCGAGGAGAAGCAGTTAGCTCAACTTAAAAAAGAACGTGAGTTGGAGCTTGTTAAAAAGGAAGACAAATTGGAAACAGCAAAACGAAATGGTCTAAAAATGAAAGATCAGGCTGGCTTAAGTGGCCGTATTTTGGCTCTTGGATCTGCCATTATGATATTGATGTTAATCTTGAGTGGCTGGTTGTTTAAGAAAGGGGATTGGCTAGTTGGTGGAATTTTGATGGGTATAGGGTTGATTCCAGGTTTAGGAAGTCTATATCTGCGTAAATTTTTAAAATTGCAGGAAAAGGAAGTTAAAGATCAAGATAAAGCTAAATTGATGAAACTCACAACAGAGTTTGAAGTGATAAAACAAGGAGTTGGTCAGATTCAGGGAGAACTTCAAGGGATTTTACGTCAAAAAGAGAGTACTATCAAATCAAGGGTAGAACTATTAAAAGAATGGCAGAGAATTTTAATTCAAGATCAACTTTCCTTTGAGATGAAACCAGAAGATCTGTTGGAACTTTTTAAGCTTTTAGAGAGAGGAAAAGATATATTTCATCGTTTTGATGAGATGAAGGATAATCAGGATTATCTTCAGAAAAAAATTGATATCTATTTAGAGAAAGTCAATAAAATTTTGACTTATCTTAATAAACCTCAAGTTGGGCTTGAAGAAGTAAGTGGAATTGTATTACATCTTCAGGAAGAATTACAGATTGGAAAAGATCTGTTAATTCAAAAGAAACAATTAGAAGAAAAACTTAAAGAACTGAAACTAGATTTTACAGAGATTGATTTTCAGTATAAGACTGAGAAAGAAGACTGGACGAGACTTCTTCAAGCTGGGAGAGTTGATATAGAGGAAGAATTTCGTCAAAAATGGAAAATGTATCAAAAAAGAGAGAAACTTTTAAAAGCCAAAATAGAATGGGAATCGGCTTTTCAGATGGTTGCGAGTACAAAAAGTGCTGAGATGACAGATGTTTTAGAAAAATTAGGTTCTAGAGATTTGCAGGAAAAATTAATAAAAGTTCAGAATGAGTGTCAGAGTATAAAAGCTGAATTGGCTGAGGTTCAAAATCAACTAGGTCAGTTAAAAGCTAGATTAGACCAGATTGAACAAACTGAGGAGATCTTATTTCTTCAACAAATAAGGGAGAGTTTGATCACTCAGATAGATAAGAAATCTAAAATATGGATGACTTATGCCTTATGCCAGCGTTTTTTGGAATTGGCAAAAGAACGTTATGAACAGGAAAGACAACCTGGAGTTTTAAAAGAAGCATCTACTTTTTTTTCCATGCTTACCGCTGGTCGGTTTAAAAAGGTAATGCGACCATTTGAAGAGAATAGATTAGAGGTAGAAAGAGCAGATGGTTCTAGATTGGGTACCCATCTTTTGAGTCGAGGAACTGGGGAACAACTATATCTTGCTATGCGTTTTGCTTTGGCGAAGGAGTATGGAAAAAGAACTATGACTTTTCCTCTAATTATGGATGATATTTTGGTAAATTTTGATTCTCAAAGAACGGAAAGTGCTTTAGAGTTGATGGCTGAATTAGCAAAAGATCAACAAATTTTGTTTTTTACCTGTCATTCACATCTTGCTCCCATGTTAAAAGATAAAAAAATTTCGTTTTCTCATTTAAAATTGGAGAAATCGGGAATAAAGCGGATTTAATTGAAGGAATAATGAGCATAAATTATATAGTGATAGAAAGAGCGGGTTAAAAGCTAAATATGGTGCCTGAAGAGTTTGAAAGTATAATTTCACATCCTATATAATAAAGGTAAGACTATTTTAAAGGAGGAGTTTTAAGAATGTCAGACTCAAGTGACTCTGGCCCGGAGTTGAGCGATTGGGATCATAGTGAACTTATTTGGGATCGAAAAGCGTTTTATGTGTATAAAATACCGATTTTTAACACTATTTTCAGTGGTAAAGCTCAAAAAAAGTTAGAACAAGAAATAGAGAAAATTTTTGATGTGGTGTGTGGTAAAGGTTATCAAATTCCTTCTAATCCGATGGTTTTGATAAAGAAAGGACTCTTATTTACTAAAATTTTGCTTGAGATACATGGTATTGTTACACCAGGTAATAATATAAAAGTCTATAACGATGTTCCTGTATATACATCTATCACAACAATAACGATAAAAAACTTAAATAAAAGTACTCGTGAATTTTCTAGAAAACTTCAAGAACAGGGTAAGAAGTATTCTGAGATATATTTCTGTAACCCAGATTATACTAAGACTAGTTTAAAAACAGTTTTACTTGCATTAGAAGGATAGAGGGATCAATGATCCCTCTATTTTTATACTTTAGGCTCGTGACAATTATTTTTGGGTAAATCACTCCTTGGACGTGGAAGAGATTGTTTAGGATCAGCCAACGCTTCATTCATGTAGTGGGAGTCAATATGCTCAATGACACCAGCAGTCTCCATGTCATGAAGTTTTTTCATTTTAATCATACCTTCTATAGATCTGTACCGATTTCTTCGAGTTGCTCGATTTCCTATAAGATCTCTGTTCAGTTTTCTACTTGTCCGCATTCATTCACCTCCTTTGCGTTTAGTCTGTTTCACAATAGATAAACTATACTGGAGGAAATTACTTAAGTAAAAGAATAAAAAATTGCCCTCAAGGGGCAATTTTTTTTATTCATTATGTTCTTCAAAGACATCTTTACCCATTCCACATTCTGGGCAGACCCAATTATCGGGTAAATCTTCAAAAGTTGTACCTGGTTTAATACCGTTTTCTGGATTACCTTTTTCAGGGTTATAGATATAACTACAAATCGTACAGGTATACTTTTCCATAGAAATACCACTTCCTTTTTAAAGTTATTTTTGCAAGGCCTCAACAACTTTACGCGCAAAAGCACGACATTCTTCCGTTTGCTCTTTTGACGGAATGAATTTAACTCTTACACCAGGTTCAATAGCCATAAGCAGAGGTATAACCAATGAAAACGTGACCTTCAGGATGAATATCTAGATGACCATTAAAAATCTTTTCACCTTCACTGTAATGACATTCAAAGGAATCACAGGAGAAGAGTGCTTTTTCTGATCTTAAATAAGAATACATAGAATCAGGCTCAGTATGATTTAAAATGATGTAATAAATCTCTTCGGGATCTATTAGTTATTTATTTCCATAATAATGGGTAAAATGATTGGTTTACGTTTAGTTTTTTGATAAAAGTAGTTGTCGATAGAATCGGTGACTACTTTTTTTATTGTTGACCAATCAGTTACGTTATTACTTTCTAATTCTTTTAAAGCTTCACGAGCAAGATGTTCTGCTTTCACAATTAGTTCTTTTGATTCTTTCACAAAGACAAATCCTCTGGAGAGAATAGATGGCCCGGCTACTACCTTACCTGTTTTCCCGTTAATTGTTAAAGAGACAATAACAATTCCGTTTTGAGATAACATTCTTCGATCTCTTAAGACGATATCGCCAACATCTCCTACTCCTAGGCCATCAATCATTACTTCTCCAGAGGGTACTTTACCATTTATCCAGCAGCGGTCAGAGGTGAGATTGACACGAACGCCATTATCAGTAATAAAAATATTTTTCTCATCTATCCCTACTTGCTTTGCTAATTTACTTTGATGATAAAGATGACGATATTCACCGTGAACAGGGATAAGAAATTGGGGTCTGATTAAGTTTAACATGAGTTTAATCTCTTCCTGACAGGCATGACCAGAAGCATGAGCATCAATCATTCCATCATAAAGTACTTCAGCACCTTGTTTGTAAAGTTGGTTTATAGTCTGTCCGATGGACCGTTCATTACCTGGAATTGGCATGGAAGAAAGAATAACAGTATCTCCTGGCATAATGGAGATTTGGCGATGATCTCCTCTAGCAATTCGTGTCAGAGCTGCCATAGGTTCACCTTGGCTACCAGTCATAAGCAAAACAACTTGATTTGGCAGTAAACTATTGATCTTTCTTAGATCAATTAGGGTTTCATCAGGGATATTTAGCTTGCCCAATTGAGAAGCAATTTCGATGACATTAACCATACTACGACCAGTAATGGCTACTTTGCGACCTGTCTTCCAAGCGGCTTGAAAAATATGTTGAATTCTATCGATGTTAGTTGAAAATGTTGAGATAATGATTCTGCTATTAATAAGCTTAAAAGACTCCTCAATTGCATGACATACAACTCGTTCAGAAAGGGTTGTTCCTTCCCTTTCTGAATTAGTACTGTCTGAGAGAAGAACTAAAACACCTTTAGAGCCGATTTCTCCTAAACGTTGTAGATCAGCAGGTTTTCCACTTACAGGAGTGTGGTCAAATTTATAATCACCAGTATAAACAATAGTTCCAACTTTTGTTCGAATAGCCATAACAACAGAATCTGGAATACTGTGATTGATATGAATAAATTCAATTTCAAAATTACCAATTTGAGTTTTTTCACCAGCGTTCAATTCTTGTAATTGTGCATCTTCGAGTAGTCCAAATTCTTTGAGTTTAAGTTTAATTAATCCAAGAGTTAGACAAGTGCCGTAAATTGGGATATTTATCTGACGTAAAACATATGGGATAGCACCGATATGATCTTCGTGACCATGAGAAATAATAATTGCCTTAATTTTATCTTTCTTTTCAAGAAGATATCTTATATCTGGGATTATTAGATCAACACCATAGTGTTCTTCTTCTGGGAACATAATTCCAGAGTCTAGAATAATAATATGATCATCATCTTCAATGACGATCATATTATTTCCAATTTCTCCTCGTCCTCCAAGAGGTATTATTGATATTTGTGGTTCCTTAGAAATGGACATTCTACTCCCTCCAATCATTTTAACTATTTTTAGTATAAACAAAAATGTTAAATCTTACTCGTTGATTAAAACTTTCGAGTTCGGTGTAGAGTCGCGTTTAATGGCATATCATATATAGAAAAAAAGCTCCTTAAAAAAGTCAGCTCTGCATAGTTTTATATTTCAAAGAAAGTTTAGTTTAGTGCTAATACATTCTGTTATAAGTTAATTTTGATAAGTCGAGCTGACTTAGGTATCGCTTTTTTTATATATGATATGCCATTAAACGAGGCTTTGCATTTGAACTGTGAAAGTTTATACTAGTCAACGGATCTTTGTTAAGGAAGTTATAAACAACTATATTATTATATGAAATTATAAAATAATATATTCAGAAGGTGAGCGAGTAGATTAATTAACTTCTAGTTAAACATAAACATTTATTGATTTTATTGACAATAAATACTTATCCAGTTATAATAAAATGGGAAAGGGAGGTGTGTACTTATGGTTAGTATTTTTTCTGGGGAAAGATTATTTAAACTGAGAAAGAAAAAAAAGTTATCTCTTGAAGAAGTAGCAGCTGGAGTAGGAGTTACAAGTAGTCATATTTCACAAATGGAGAATGGTAAAAGACAACCCTCATTTGGTCTACTTTCAGCTTTATCTAACTTTTTTGATATTGATCCTATTTTTTTCATAGATACTAAAGGTAAATATTATGGCCATGGTTGTAAACTTCGTGCTTATCGTGAGAAACAGGGGATTGATTTAAGTGATATTGCTAAACAAGTCGATATGGATGAAAAAGTTCTTATGTGTGTGGAAGAAGGAGAGTCTAGGCTTGAGGAAGACCAGTTAGAACAGATGGGTAGAGTAGTAGGAGTAGATCTTATTGATTTTGAAGATTCAATTATGTATTGTCTTAATGCAATACGGGAGATTTGTATGATTGCACTTAATATGCCGGAAGAAGAAGCAGAAGAGATAATTAATTTAATACGGACAAAGATTTAGATAAAATAAAGTAAGTCTCTACTTTGTAATAAGTAGAGACTTACTTTATTTTATC
>JAGMES010000076.1 GCA_023128035.1 Halanaerobiales bacterium
TACCACAAAGAATCAACATATGGCTTTTGAAGGCAACAAAACGTTACTTTTTGTGGGCTAATCATATTGTAGCAATAAGTATTTTTTTTGCCCTGGCTCTCCGACAACAGTGTACAAATTTGAATACTATTTTATTAGATGATCCAGTACAGAGTATGGATGATATAAATATTATAGCCTTTATTGATGTTTTAAGAAGCTTTGTTGGTGAAGGGGTTATTAGTAAGTTAAAGAAACAGATTATATTATCTACCCATGATGATAAAATTTATCGTTTGATGTCTAAGAAATTTAGATTTTTGAATGTAGTTTCATATAAATTTGTGGATTATAATAGTCGAGGGCCAAAGTTTAAGACTTCTTTGAAAATTAGTGATTAATTAAGCCTCTTCACTATATTGTGTGGATTTCTAGATATATTTGTATATAACCATTCGTTTTTATCTCTAATTATGGTATACTTTTCTATAGCATAACTAAAAGGGGTGTATCATCAATGTTTAATAATTATGATTTGTTCACACAAGCCTTAGGTTTAAAGATCCATGGAAAGTAGATAAGGTTCAATTTGATCTGGAAAAGAGACAACTTGATATATATGTTTTACATAAACGCGGAAGCAAAATACCATGCCCGGATTGCAGGAAAAATTGTAGTATTCATGATACAAAAGAACGAACATGGAGGCATTTAAACTTTTTTCAATTTCATGCTTATATCCATTGTAAAGTACCTAGAACAAAGTGTGAGAAGCATGGGGTATTACAAGTAGAGGTACCCTGGTCCATACCAGGGTCAGGTTTTACTTTGTTATTTGATGCCTTTATTATGGAACTTGCCACTATTATGCCTATTAATTCAATTGCCAAACTAATTAGAAAACATGATACAAGGATATGGAGAGTAGTAAATCATTACGTGGAGGAAGCGAGAGAGAAAGAAGATTATAGTGAAGTAAAAAGTACTGGTATTGATGAAACTTCTAGTAAACGAGGTCATAACTATAGAACTGTTTTTGTTGATCTTGAAGAATCAAAAGTTCATCATAGTACCGTTGTAAGAACAAGTAGAGCAACCGCAAATGGGTGGGAAAAATTTTTCTTTTCCTTTTCGAACATATTCAAGTATAAAATTTGTAAAATGTGTTATACTAATCATTGAGTTTGAAGGTGAGGAAAAGTGTGGACCGGCCCAATCCGGTTTGCTTTTCCTCATTTTTTATTTTGGGTAAGAAACTAATGATAGTAATTCAGGGATGAAGTGATTTTATATATTAAAAATTGATTTATTTGGGATAAGAAGGTTAAACAGGGATAAGTTATTTTGATTAAAAAGTGTGGATTTACGATGGGTTACTTTGAGTTTTAACATCATATGTGATGAATGGGGATACATTCCACTAGATAAAGAAGGTGCACAATTACTATTTCAGGTTATTGCAGAGTGCTATGAAAGAAGAAGTTTAATAATCACTACAAACCTTGAATTTAGTAAGTGGGTCAACATATTTTATGATGAGAGAATGACGAATGCAATAATTGATAGACTTATACATCATAGTAAACTTTTGATGTTTACTGGTGAGAGTTAGCGTTTAAAATACTCCTCCATTAAATGTTAATTATGTAAGTAGGGTTTAAGTGAGGGCGCTGGAAAAAAACTGTGCCACATGCGTGATTTTTTACTTGCCAAACTCAAATTATTGACATAAAGACAGAGTCGGAAGGGATGTTTTCTCCAGATGTTAACTTAACACCAAAGGAATGGAGAGATATAAAAAATAAGATTTTGATAAAGCTAAAAAGTGTTAAACCATTTGATAGCTTAAGCTTAGATGATTTTATAGTTGCAAGCACTAGAAATGTTTTATCGAATGCAATTAGTAAATCACAATATCATTTTGGATATATAAAGAAGAAGTAATTAATAAAGATAAGTGGATAAAAAGTAGCTTTAATAAATGATACTCAGTAATGAAACTGTTTTACCTAGGCAATATAAATTGTTAAAAAACGGGAGAAGAGTATCCATAACTGGTCATATGCATTTAACCAAGTGGTAATATTATACGAGACTGTATATGAAAATTTTGGATAAAAATAAGTACCTTTTTCTTGACGAATCCGTAGTAGTTGTACTATACTAGATATATAGATGCAGATAGTGTCTATGTAATAAAATCAGGTTATTCTCTACCAATAAGTGAGAAACTGTAAAATTAACTAAGGTAAAGATTAAATCTTTACCTTAGTTTTATTGCACTCTGGATATAGTAATATTCCAGATATAATCATAGTAGGATGTTGGGGTTATACCAGACGGAAATTTTATGAAGCTTTGAGTGCAATATATCATAGAACTCATTTTATTTTAAGGTGAGGGCTATTTGACGCTTACAGATATATAAGTCTATTATAAGTTCCTAAATATATTGCAATATTAGTTTGATAAAGATATAATTATGTATGATAAACGTTAGTATAACTGGTCTTTGTAAAGTTGTAACCGTTGAAGGTGAAGATTGAATAAAGGAACAAGATTATTCTTTAAACTCTGGAAGATATGTTGGAGTAGTTATTGAGGATGCTGGATTAACAGAGGAAGAATTTGAAAGTAATTTTTTCAAAGAAAATTAGATATAGAACAAGTGATACTACAAGTAAAGGAATGAAAATTATGGACGAATATATTAAGGTGCCGAATTGGTTGAATTTAATTGAGCGATTTGAAAGTGAGTATATTAATGATGTTCAAATTGATGATGGATTTATTGATATTGCATATTTATGGAGTTTTTATAAAAGTAATAGAAGTTTATTCAGAACATTTGTCGATGAATTAGCTTTAAGAGGATTTGAATTTGTTTCAGAAAAAGCGAATAATATGTTACCAAAAACAAAATATAGAGGTTTTGAACCATATATTTATATTTCTAAGAACGATAATATTCATAGAAATATTGATTTTGAGAAACTTGGAATTGCTGATTTTCTGATTAGATTCAAAGTTTCGAGTGACATGTTTTTCAACTATGTTCCAATAAGAGGATTTATATATTTAAATCCGAATCTTACAGAGGATATATGTTTACATGAATTTAAAAAAGCGGGATTTGATATAATCACAAATTTTAAAGGTGCACATAAATTTTCTTTTGGCGAAATTGACATCAGAAAGAATAATGATTCAACTAATATGATGTTAGGCGAAATTGAAAATAAAATACTTGAAGTTAGAAATAATACTAAAATTGAATATATATTTAGGGATAATAGATTTAATAAATTTTTATCTTTATGTAAAAAAGCAGGTATTGATAATGTTTATGAAATTAAAAAGAATCATATTAATCAATATGTTAAAATGAAGAATTCACGAAGTAAGATTGCTGATGAGATACGAGAAAAAGTAGAACATTATCACAAGTATTTAGATAAATTTTGTAAAAAGAAAATTACTATTCGTGATCAGGTTTTAAAAATATATGGAGCAATAAATGTAAAAAAAATATTATCATCTTATGAAAAAATGTTTTTAGTGCTTAACATTGAAAAAATTATTGATCTAAATAATTTTGAATTTGGAGCTTTAATGGATAATGGATTTGATATGAAAGATATAATAGACATTCAAGATAAACTGATGGCATTAAAAACATTAGATGAAAAAATCGATGAAATAAAATTAGATCAGAGAAGTTATAAGTGCTTATATTATAGATATAATGAAGGCCTAACATTCGACGAAATTAGGGAAAAAATAGGTGAGAATAGAGTAGTATCAAAACAAAGAATAAGACAAATAATTGAGAAAGCAGTAAGAAGAATAAATGTGAATCTAATCAATAGTGGCTTTTTAAAATACTTAAAAATTTTGACATCTAACGAAATTTGTATTTCATATTCAAAATTTAGTTCTTATATAAATGAAGAGCATGAATTCTTTTTGAGAATTTGTGAACAACAAAAATGTCTATTATTTGATTATTTTGAACCCTTAGAAGTATTTTTTATTTGTAAAGGTGAAGAATTCAGAAGAAATTTAGAAAAAATTATTACTGGAATGCCACAAGTGTTTAATTTAATTGATTATCTTGATATTTTTAGACAACTGTTTGAACAGTATCAAATAGAAAATATTGATCTAGAAAAAATTGAAAATATGTTAGACAAATATGGGTTATCCAAGTATGGAGATTTTTTTTCAATAAAGAAGTTAACTTTAGTACAAATTTTAGAGATTATTTTTAAAAATTATATAACTGGACCACTTAAATTTGATGAGCAAGGCTATGAAAAATGTAAAAAAATATCTAAAGAAATTTTAAATTACCCAATTAATAGTAGTTTGAGGGCGTTAGATGGAAGATTGAGAGATGTTGAAAATGTTATTTTAGTAAATCCCAAAACGTTTCAACATATTAGTACAATAGAATATAGTATTGAATCATTAGAGCTTGCTCACAATCTAATAGAGAAACAAAGAGGAGAACGTGAAGAGATAAATATAGATGAGATTTTTAATCCACTTAGAGATGAGTTGAAAAAAGGTGGAATATATTCGAAGTATGTATTATATTCTCTTATGCAAAAACATTATGAAGATGAATATGATATTGGTAAAGGAAGAACTTTGAATATTTATTTTAGTAAAGAAAAACAAAAAGTTACAATTACTGAGCAACTTGAAAAATATCTAGAATTACATGGAGGTATTGCTTCTAAAGAGAAAATACAGCAACATTTTAATTGGAATAGAAAAAGAGTAAACAATGCAGTGATTAATCAGCCAATTTTTGTATCCCTAGGTGAAACTATGATTAAATTAGTTAAAAAGTTTGAAATAACGGAGATTCAAAAAAAACAACTTGATGATTTAGTAGAAAAAAAGTTGAGACAAGGGTATTTTACTACACCAAATATGTTAGATGATATGCGGTATGATTTGGAACTTAATAATATACTTTTAGCAAACGAGATAGATACGACAATACATTTATCACATTTTCTTAAAAATATCTACAAAAATCTAGTTGGACATAATCTTGTTTTATTTGATAGAAAACAAAAATATAGAACTGTTGAGGAAATTGTTATTGATAGGTTTACAGATAAGACAAGTAAAAGGGAAATAATAGAGTTTTACTTAAAATTTAGTTATCCGGAAACCTCTGCTCTAACTCAATTTTATAATTTACTTAAAAAGGAAATTTTTATAGAAATCTCTCACAATGAAGTAATATTAAAGAATAAAATGAATATTGAGGATAGAGTTGTACAAGCAGTTTTTAATTATATTCAGCCATATTTTGAAGGTAAAGAATATTTATCATTAAATTCTTTGTATGGATATCAAAATAAATTACCAAAAATAAACTTTAAATGGAATCCATTTATTTTAAAATATGCATTAGAAAAATGTGGATACAGAGCAATTAAAAAACTTTATAGTGATATTCGATTTGAGAAAATAATAATGGTAAGGTGTGATAGTGATATACAAACGTTTGAGGAATTGATTTATTATATATTAGTTAATGAATATAAAGGAAATTGGCAGGAAACTAAATTTCATGAGTTTTTAGCAGAAAAGAAAGTTATTTCATTTATAGAAAGCAAATATAGTAAAAAACTACCATATGAAATTAGAAATTCAAAGCTATTAAAGATTAACGAAATTGGAAGAATTGAATTGGTAGGTGACAAAAATAAGGTTAAATGAGGATTGTAGGAATGAATAATGATTAAAAAGATGTTTACTAAAGGAGAAATAGAATTTTTTTCACAAATAAGTATGTGAAAAATGTTAGTGGTAAGGTGAGTTGTTAGATGAAGAAGGTCAAGATGTTATTTGGAAATTGCCACAAAATCGCCACATTTATACCACATTGCATACAAAAAAATATGGTAAGATTTGATTTTAGGAAGGAGAGATTTTTATTAAAGGAAACTTGATTTATATTGCGGATTATGATAAAAATGTTTGTGACTTATTGAAAAGTCAATTTGTAAGCGAGAATTACTCAGTTGAAGCATTTTATGATGCCAACAGCTTGTTAGTGAAATTTTCACAAGAGCCATGCGATCTTGTTATTACAGGTATCATGATGCCTAACATATCAGGTTATGAGTTGTGTAGAGAGATTAGAAAAGTTAGTGACATACCAATTATTATGATTTCGGCAAAAGATGAAGAAATTGATAGAATTCTTGGTTTAGAGCTTGGGAGTGATGATTATATTTCCAAGCCTTTTAGTCTGAGAGAAATATCCTTAAAAGTTAGAAACATGTTGCGTAGAGCAAAGAATAGTTCTATATCAAATACGGAAAAAAGGTTGATTTCTAAAGACCTTGAGATCATAAAAGCAAACAGAATGATTCTTATACATGGAGAAGAGTTCAAAACAACTACAAAAGAATACGATTTACTTGAATTATTAATTGAGAATAAGAACCAGGCTTTTTCTAGAGAAATGATTGTTAAAAAAGTGTGGCGCTATGATTATTTTGGGGACACAAGGCAAGTTGATCACCTTATAAAAAGATCAAGGAAGAAAATGCTTTTAGCAGAAGCAGAATGTAAAATTGAGACCATATGAGGATATGGTTATAAGGTGAGTGATTAGTATGAAAATCGGAAGAAAACTAATGTTATCAAATTTTCTAATTACTTCTATTGCTATGATTATACTATCTTTTATCATCTCGACGATTGTAAGTGATTATATTGAGGATGGCATTGCAAGGGAAATTATTGAGGACAATAGGAATTTAGTAGAAATGCTTTCATCAAGAAGGTTTTTAAAATATGAAATTGGTAATATTTCAGTAGACCTAGATTATTTAAGGAGAATTCAAGATTTGCCAGTGATGACTGTTGTTTTTGATATGAGTAAAAATCCGAAACTGATCAATATCTCAACAAGAATTTCAAAAGAAATCTTATCTGATAATGAACTTGAAAATATGTATAGCCAAAGCACAGGGCAAGTTTATGATATTAAAATTATGAACAAGTCTTTTCTAGCGTATAATGAATCAGTTCAAGTGAGCCTAGAAGGAGTGGAGTTTACTTTTTTAGTTTCAACTTTAATATCCAATGAAAATGTTAAAACTATTGTAAATCAAATCGTTTATGTTTTGATTATTGCCATTGCAATTATTAGTATTTTAATAGTACTAATAAACAGGTCTTCTGAGCGAATGATAACTTGTCCAATAGATATACTAGTTAAGACAACAGAAAATTTTGCGTTAAAGCACTTTGATGACAAAGCCGTTTTGCATACTGGTGATGAATTCGAAATATTAGCTACTGCAATTAATAACATGGCTGAAAGCTTGAAAAAACAAGATGTTGAGCAAAAAAGTTTTATGAAAATATTTCACACGAATTAAAAACGCCTTTAACTGTCATTAGTGGATATGCACAAGGAATTAAAAACAATATTATTACGGATAATGTTAAGGCTTTTGATATTATCATAGATGAATGTAATCGCTTAAAAAAGCAACTTGAGAATATCATTTACTTGAGCAAACTAGACACAGTTAAAGAATCTTTTAAATTTCAACAAGTCAGTATTAATGAAATTATTACTAATGCTCTTAATAAACTCGATAGTCTTATCATCATTAATGATATTGATATTTTTTTGAATCAGTAGAGGATTTTTATCTATATGTAGATGAAGAAAAAGTTACTAGAGCATTTATTAATATTTTATCAAATTGTATCAAATACACGAAAGATTCCATTTGTATCAATATTGAAGAACTAGGAAAATGCATAAAAGTCGAAGTATCAGATAATGGGAATGGTTTTAGTGAATTATTATTGGAAGATCCATTTAGTCGGGTGGTAATTGGTGAAAAAGATGGATCAGGAATTGGATTATCAATTATTAAAAAAGTCATCGATGGACATAACGGAAAGATTACTTTGCGAAACAAGGTAGAAGGTGGCGCAATCTTTATTATTCAACTTCCAAGTGAGTGATTTTAATGATGCCATAAACATGCCACATTTTGAACACTTTTAGTACCAATGTGTTTGCTACAATTATTGTACATCAGCAGTGGTTGATGAATACAAATATGAGGGTGATATTAATGAAGAAAGTATTAACTTTGGGATTGGCTATGATGCTTGTCGAAGAAAGAATTGTAGCTCAAGCAGAAGAAGATTAATAATTTAATGAATGGCTGTATATCATCTAGGTTGATTTGACAATTGGATTATTAACGAAGGTGGAAAAGGCCAACTTATATTTACTTCTCATAATTTGAGACCTTTAGAAATGTTAGATAGTAATTCAATAATTTTTACTACAACGAATCCTCAAAACAGATATATGAGGTTTGCTAATGTTAAAAGCAATAATAATTTAAGAAACCTTTACTATCGGAGTATCAATTTAGGAGGGCAAAAAGAAAGTATTTATGAAGAAACGAATAGTTATGAAATTAGTCGTACCTTTAGATTTGCAGGGAGGACTATGGATGAAAACATTTGTTTATAGTTGAAGGGGTAGTAACAGACAAAATTTCTTTAGCGCTTATAATATTAAAATTCGTAAAAGATAAAGGTTTAAAAGAAAATAAAACAGCTTCATTTAAGAAGTTGTAGATGTAGAGCTTGGAGCTGGTTACTTGAAGAGAGGACAAAATATGTGAAGGAAATTTTTAATTTAAAAGATAGTATTTTAAATGATGCCCATGTGAGAATTACTTACGTGGGTTTTTTCTTTGGTGTATCGACCAATTTAACTAATAAAGTTGCCTCTTCCAATACGGAGTGCTTTTCCTTAATTTTTATTTTGGGAAGATACTTATATTAGTATAAATCATATTAAATAATTTTATGCATAGTTACATCAAAATATTTTAAAAAGTTATTGAGTGGAAGGATAAAATAATTTGATTGAAAAAGGTGTTTTTGAGATGGACTAATCTAAGTTTTAACAAATAAAAGAGAAACTGCAAAATCAGGTTATTCTCTACCGATAAGTGGTACACTGTAAAATTAATTAGGGTAAAGATTAAATCTTTACCTTAGTTTTATTGTACTCGGGATATAATAATATCCCGGATGTAACCAGAGTAGGATGTTGGGCTCATGCTAGACGAAAATTTCATGAAGCTTTGAATGCAATACAAGATAAAACTAGTAAAACGTTTTTTGTATCTGAATAAGCTTTATGTAAAAACCAATGGAATAAATTAAGGAACAAGATTATTCTTTAAACCCTGGAAGATATATTGGAGTAGTTATTGAGGATGCTATTAACAGAGGAAGAATTTGAAAGTAATTTTTTCAAAGAAATAGATATAGAACAAGTGATACTACAAGTAAAGGAATGAAAAGTATGAATGAATATATTAAGGTGCCGAATTGGTTGAATTTAAATGAGCGATTTGAAAGTGAGTATATTAAGATTTTTTTAAATAATGATGTTCAAATTGATAATGTTTGCAAACAGGTTACATAATGATTTACACTTTAAATTCTAGAAAACTAGGAAAGGTTATGTTAAACTCTACATTACCTGTACAGAGTGTTAGCGGAATGGTTGTAGACTTTACCATATTCCCCTAGATGAGTAATGTGTTTATCCCCGTATAAACGTTAAAATCCTGTGCATCAACAGCATTAACAGTTACAGTTGTATTCCCTATGGGAATCTAATATAACTCGAAGACTACCGACGTATCACCTGTAAACCTTCTCCTCATTAAATACCGTTCTATTGGAAGCATGGACTATAACCTGGATTTTGGTATGCTGAATGTCGTTCGATGTCTTATTTTAAATTTTAACGTCAAAAATAAAAGAAAAGTTATATTTGACTTTTTTATATTTAAATGTTACTATTAATTTAATCTAAAATTAACATTATTTTTAAGAGGCCTCTTGTCAAGTGAGTTAATTTTAAGCAAAAAATCATTTATATGGCAAATACTTTTAAGAAACCTGGCTTATAGAAAAAATAAATAGGGAGTGTAAAAAAATGAAAAGAAATATTCTGAGTTTAACGTTAATTTTATGTTTGATCCTTTCCTTTACAGTTGTTGCCAATGCGGTCCGTGATAAAGTTAAAGTATCTGATAAGAATCTTAAAGGGGAAGCCCCTGAAGAATTTCCAATTACAATTTATGCAGGAACTTACAATCTATCAGACACTAATTCAATGACGTATAGTGATGGAACCCTTTATAGCGAATTTGATGTAACTCTAGATGATAATTTTTTTGGTTCTTCTGTTACTGGTGATTCACGTGCTGCCTGGACTGGATTAGACCCATATAATTGTGATAGTATCAGACTTACTGATACTATCAAATTAACAGGGATAAGTGTATCCATAAATGTAGGTTCATCCTGGGGAGTAACCGGTGGTATAACCTCTAAAACAGCTACCTGGAGCAAAGAGTATAGTGATGAATTTTCCATTGACCATACTTTCCAGGACATAACTTTTGATGGGGTAGATTTATACTATAGACAGACTGCAACTGGAGATTTTAGTTTCGGAACTGACAACTTTACTACAACTGCAACAGATACTGTCTGGCCATAAAAACCCATAACATATAAAAGAAGAGTAAGATAAAATCTTACTCTTCTCTCTTCTTTTCATTTATTTAATTATATAAAAAAAGTGAGGACTAATAATGATTAAAAGAATGATAAAGTTATTTTTAATTATGATCTTTATTATCTGCCTATTAATTATACCTGCTTCAGCCATCAAGGAAAATGATAGGAAAATATCTATTGACTATAAATTATTATCTAAAATGTATTTTGAAACAGATTCTATTGCTTTTTTTAATTGGGATACACTATATGACCAGTTTAATACCAGACTTAATATTTATAATATTAACTGGCTTTTAACTATGCAAAATGAATTAAACATAGATCTAGAGGCACAAAGCAAAGAAGAAATAATCTCCTTTCTAGATAAGATTAACTATGATCTACTAAGCCAGAAAAATTTATTTGAAATATTAAATATAGTAAAGACAGAAAAAATGATCTTTGGTCAGATGAAAAATGACCAGGTATATTTAAAAAGAATACTTGAACTTTATGATAAAGATGGTTTATTTTTGTTAGAAAGCAAAACAGATAATATGACCCAAAAAATAATAGCTACCAATCTCTCACTGCAAATATTTGATCTTATAGGCAGAATTCCAGAAGATCTACTTCAAAATATAAAAACAAAAAATATTAGTTTATTGGAAGCAGAAGATTATTTTAACTATCAACTAGAAAATGTTAAAAAGAATCTTTTTACTGGGGGCTTAGTTATAATAGATAATTTAAGAATAATAGATAAATACTGTCAGGAAAGCATGAAACCTCATATTAAATCCAAATTAAAGTGGATGAATTACTGGCTTACCTGGTTAAATAACTATATAAAAAGTTTAAATAATCTATCCATCCCAGCTACTAAAGGAATAATATCATTTAAAAAAATCTACGACTATATAGAACTCGATTGTAATTTTGAAGAGAGTTATCTCTATAATATCAGCGAGCAGTATATCAAAAAGATGCTTTATAAAGATCTTCAACTGGCTTATAAAGCCCTTCTACTAACAAAAATCTACAATAAAGATATATCAACCAATATAAGACCGATTATAGATGATCATCTCAAATATTGGCTTTATAAAACTTATCCTCCATCTATCTTTATAAGAGATGTCTTTTATGGTCTGATATTGTCAGATAATTATTCTTTTAATTATGATAAAGATAAAATATTAAAATATCTAGATGATTATATAGAAAATAAAGAATTAGTCATAAAAGATCTGTATTATATTAGTAATATTTATAAACAATTAAATCAGGAATACAGTGAAAAAATTATAGAACTAGTTTCACAAACTCTTACCAATAATTCTGATTATACTTTTCCAGAAAACATTAGAAATATTTACTTTTCACTTGAACTGGCTAAAAGATATCAGATTAATTTACTATCTGACCTAAATTGGAATATTAATAAAAAAAATATAGAAGACCAATTAGTTAAAGTTCAATCTGATATTGAGCTATATTATATTTTACGGACTGCAAAATTACTAAAAATGAATATAAATTCAGAATTAATACGCGATGCAATTTTTAATTTATACAATGAAGATGGCTTTTTTGTAACTGATACGGTAAATAAAATAGAGAACATTTATTCTACATATAGAATGCTCAAATTAATAAAATTATATGATATTACATTAGAGATAGAGCAACTAGAGAATATCTCTAACTATTTAGAGAGTTTGAAAGGAGATTTCGGTGGATATTATATGACTAGGCAGGAGATTAATTATAAAGATGTTGTATTAAATTACAGAAGTAACTTAACATTAAAAAGTTTTTATTGTGGTCTTTCTTCTGTAGAAATAATAAATGAGTTCTTTTTCAATCAAAAATAACAAACTAGAAAGTCATCAATAGGAGGTAATTATGAGAGAGAGTACTAAATTTTTGATTATTATTGGACTAATAATAGTAGTGGTGTTAATGTTAAGACCTGCTAAAACCCCTCCCCCTAATATTCAATTACAGCAAAACTCAACTGAAACCGTTCTTACTCTTGGTACAAATAGGATAGCTATTATTACCACTAATAGAAAATCAGGAAATTATGGTGGCATTTTAATATTTGAATATGATTCGGAAAGAAATGATCTCGTACTGACAGGAAAATTTAATTATGCAGAGTATATCCGTAATCCATGAAGATAATTATTTTAAATAGATACCTATTAAAATAATTAGTATATGGTAGGTAGTGGACATTATTAATAAAAAATGTTTTTTTAGGTATTTTAAGTCTGGTTATACTTAACTTTTGTTTATTGTAATATATTGATTATAATAAAGACATCTCATATAAATAGAATGCCATTTTCTAAATCTATATCATGTCATTTTAAGTTTAAGACTTCTTAGATTTTCAAACCACATCCATATAGTATTCTTATAAGGAGTTGTAAGACAAGATGTCTATTAGGAGAAACATTGGAAACAGGATAATTGTCACACGAAAAAAATGGCTACAAAAATTCAATAAAAATTTATTGAATTTTATAATGATTTGTAATTCTAGTAATAAAAAGAGATTTATTATTACTGACATGGATTATATTAGAAAAAATATTTCGCAATGGACAAAGTAAATGATTTTGATAAAGTTTTTAGCGAAGGTAGTGAAATGGGAATTTATACAAATGATTTAGCATTGGATGAAGTCTATCTATCTCCTGTTTAGTGTTTAATAAAGCCAGAAAGGGAAACCTTGTCTTTAATAAATGACGAGAGTTAATATTTCTGAATAACAAGCCATTTCTGTAAAGGCCAGCTCTAACGAGTAAAAAGTTTTCGATATAATAATTTCCAAAAATGAATAAATATAATATAATTAGATATTATGTTGATTTATAGACATTTGGAGGGATTATTATGAAAAGAAAAACTAGAAAACAAAAAAGAGAAGAAGAAAAAAAATTAAATTTTTTCGAAAAGTTTATGAGGATAAAAAAGCACTTTTTTAAGGATATAAATTCAAAGTTAAGGAATGTAAAAGATAGAAGAAATCAAAGCTATATAGAATACGGAACATATATGTTGTTTAGACTATAATGCTATGAAAAATCATTATTTATTAATTCAAATAGCTGATATTATAAGGCAATTATTTGAAAAAGGTACTGATACTATGAAGTGTTTAAAAATCGGGATAAAAGAAATATCTTCAAGGATATTGGAATCTTTTCGACGAGATACACTAACCACTGAAGATATTGTCAGATTAAACAAACGGATTCAAATACGACGTTTATGACATATTTATGATACCAGGAGGTGATGAAACAAAACTATGTAAAATTTAAAAATTCTCAAAAAAAATGTAGTATTCTTTTTTAATAAAAATTCTAGAATGTAAATTGTAAATTTTAACAATTATACAAAGATAAATTTTTCTTTTTTATTGATCGAATAATATTTTACTCGTTATAGCTGCTGTATATTTTTTGTATTTGACAAATTTGAAATGACTATTTTTACTGTTGATATAAATTAACTTTTTATCATTACCGACATCCTCCGTCCTCTCTTCAACCCCATCATCTTTAAAATTAAATGCACTGCCATCAGGAAAATATATTACATTACCACAAATATATGGAAAACCAAAACTCCAGCGATCATATAGATTTGGATGTTTGGCTCTATCTCCCTTATCAGTTTTAGAATTATAATATCTGCTGATAACTAAATCCAAGCCTTCTCTTCCCGGAACCACTAATCAGTTGCAGCAACTGTTAATATCCCAGAAGTTGTAGATACATATTCACTTCCATTTTGCAACAACGATGAATAATGACTTAATCCTGTAGTAATCCATGGACTTTCAGTTTGAAGGATAGGTTCAGAAGAAGAAGAGCCTTGACCTTCGGTATTTATTATTTCCGAATCTGCATCTATAGTTTTTACAATAACCTTATCAATATTAAGAGTACCAGTAAAATCAGATAAAACAACATAATAGTCACTTACTGATAAACTACAGGTACTAGATAGCTTAACCCAATCCCAATCACTTTGTCCCTTAAAATTATTTTGAAAGATTTCCTGATCTGATCCGTAAATTTTTAAGACACCAGACCCTGTTCCCTTCAAATGAATCCATAATTCATAGTTATTCTTATCAAAAACATCTAACATAAGAGAAATCAAGTCATTTTGAGATCCCTGCCCAACACTAACATAACTTAGTTCACTATTTCCTTGTGTAACTAAATTTTGTCCAACTAAATCTCCATTTTCTGCTTGAAGGATAACATATGGTTCGATAAGAGCTGCATTTACTGTAGTTAATGTAAAGAGTATAAATAGTAGCATAACTAAATAACCATATTTTTGGTATTTTATAATTTTACTCACCTCAACTTATTTTTTGGATACTAACCCTATATAGTATACTCCTTTTAACAACAATATCCTGCGAAAAATATAGATTTTCATAATGTCAATAAAAATTATATAATTACACAAAAAAACAAATCGTTTTTTACTTTTTATTAACATGAACCCAGATATAACTAAAAAGAGAATGGTTGGCAAAATAAGTTGCATCAGGAATATTTCCCAGCAACGTTTTTGCCAACCATCCTCTTTTTACTTGACTCGGTCGCATATAAAAAGCCCTACGTAAACGCAGAGCTTTTCAATCTTACTTTTATTCTTTATTAAACCGATCCTTCAACGTTACCAATAATGGTGCAGCGACAAAAATAGAAGAATAAGTTCCAGATAATACACCAATTAAGAGTGCTATCATAAATATTTTAATGGAAGCACCACCAAAGATCAAGATCGCGAGAACGGTGCATAAAGTTGTCATAGAAGTATTTATTGAACGTGGCAATGTATCAAGAATTGCCTTGTTGCAAACCTCTTCAAAAGGCATTTTCCGCATAAACTTAACATTTTCACGGATGCGATCAAAGATTACGATGGTATCATTAATTGAATAACCAACAATAGTTAAAATTGCTGCCACAAATGGAGTGTTGATTTCCCATCTAAAGATAGAGAATAAACTAATTACGATAGCAGTATCATGAAGCAAAGCAATTATTGCAATAATTGCATACTTAAACTGAAAACGAACACTGATATAAGCTACAATCGCGATTGAAGCAACCAATAATGCCATTAAAGCCTTCCATCTTAATTCATGACCAATGCTTGGTCCAACTCCCTCAGTTCTTAAAACTTCAGCATCGGGATATTTTTCTTTAATAGCATTTTCAATATTTAATTTTTCATCTGGCTGTAAATCCTTTGTCCGGATCAACATACCTTTAAAGTTATCACCCTTTGTTGCAACAACAGAACTAGACTGTTCTAAACCGAACTCTCCTAAAATTTGACGAATATCTGAAGTGGTTACAGTAGTTGAATTATCGAATTTATATTCCATAATTGTTCCACCCATAAAGTCAATTCCAAGATTCAAACCTTGAAATAAAATTGATAGAATACCTATACCAATAACCACCAGAGAAATCATATACCAAAGCTTTCTACGCTTAATAAAATCCACTGTCATTACCTCCTTACACCAAAAGCTCGAGGGCTATTGATCAATTTTATCTCAAGTTGCATCAAAGTCCGGGTAACCACGATTGCTGAGAACATACTTATAACTATACCGATACCCAGAGTGATTGCAAAACCACGTACTGTACCACTAGTAAAATAAGCAAGAATCATTGCAGTGATCAAAGTTGTAACATTGGAGTCTAATATAGTGGTTATAGCGCGTTTAAAACCTGCATCAATTGCAGCACGTACTGTTTTACCTGCTCTTAATTCTTCTTTAATCCGTTCAAAGATGATAATATTAGCATCTACAGCCATACCGATAGTCAAAATCAAACCAGCAATACCAGGCAATGTTAACACAGCTCTTAAACCTGCTAATGCACCCAGAACAAGCAAACCATAAATAACCAACGCCTGAGCTGCAATAAAACCAGGAGTACGATA
Source organism: Halanaerobiales bacterium (assembly GCA_023128035.1). The sequence goes on from JAGMES010000076.1 coordinate 16,585, forward strand.
CCATAAAATCATAAATAATGCTACCAAAATCAGGCCAACAATTCCGGCACGTAAACTCTTCTGGATAGAAATTTCACCTAAAACTGGGCCAACTGTTCTTGTCTTAATTACATTAACTGGAACAGGTAATGCACCCTCACGTAAGAGCATTGCATCTGCTTCAGCTTCTTCAACTGTAGAGTAACCAGAGATAGAACCTGAACGGCTAATTTCACTTTCAACAACAGGATTTGTTAATAACTCTTCATCAAGGTAAATAGCTATATGTTTATTAATATTCTCTCTAGTAACTTTCCTGAATATCTTTGTACCTTCATCATTCAACTCAAAATTAATAACAACTCTACCAAACTGATCAAAACCTGTCTCAGCTTTAACCAGGTATTCACCTGTCATTACAACTTCGCCAGATTCATCTTTAAAATATAACATCGCAGTCTGACCAATTGTCTTAATTGCTTCAGTTGGGTTATCGACTGCAGGAAGTTCAATAATAATTCTTCTATCCCCTTCTCTTTGGATATTCGCTTCTGCCATACCAAGACCATTGATTCGACGTTCTAAAATATTCATAATACCTTGCATTGCTTCTGAATCTACCTTACGTTTGTCAGTATCTTGCGCTTCAAGCAGTATATGTGCTCCACCTTTCAAATCCAAACCTAGCTCAATTCCATAGTAATCATATAGAAAAAAGGCAAATCCAATGATTACCAAGATCAAGCCGATCTTAAGAAACCTTTTTTTCTTCCAATCCATTTCCATTTTTCCTCCTTCAATAACATTTTCAACATCCTTTTCAAGGTCATTTTTAATTATATCGCGTTAAACCTAGATTTGTCAATCAAATGAAGTAGTTTCTTAAAGAAGTTTCGTATTATTTATGATCAAGCTAAATTTACAATTTAAATGTTCGGCTGCACGGCGACTCATCACCATTCTTGTTAAAAATATTTCGAAATATTCCATTAACGGACATATTTCTGTATCTATTTCCAAATACAATGTGATTGTTCTTTGGGCTGGTTCTACTTTTACTGATGACCTTTCTACAGCATAATTCACCCTATCATGAATATCAAAAGTAGCAAAATCTCGATTTCGAACCCTCCCTCTATGTACATCTGCTTTATCAGCGATGATGAGAGCTGCTGCAACTGAATTCACTGCCTCTCCTGTATGTTCATCATGATTACCGATAGCTCCTATAACCACACCGATCTCTTCAAAATTCATCCCCATTCTAGCTAAAATTTGAGAAGCCAATGTAGCTGAACTCTGCCAATGATTTACTCTTGCCACCACATTTCCAATATCATGAAGATATGCAGCAATTTCAGCAAGTTCACATGTTCTTTTAGGAAAATCCAACTCTTTTAAAATAGTTGATGCTACTTTTGCTAGGAGTCCAGCATGACGAAAACCATGTTCAGTAAATCCCATTACTCCTAAATGTTCATTTGCCATTTTTATAAATGCTTTCACTTGAGCATCTTCTTTTACATCATTTAAGGTAATCAGACTCATAAAAAAACCTCCTCAGTTTTTTGTATCAAAATTTATCATTCGTCAATTACCACCTCCTTATTCATCATACAGTAAATCAAATAAAAAAATGAAGCATTTCTACTTCATCTTATCTTCAATATATCACACCATTACATTAATTATCTTCCCCGGAATCTGCTCTAAAATTTGTAAAGCTTTATTATTTTCTTCAACAGAAATCATATGTCTTACATTAAAAGAATTCCAAAGTTCTTCTTCATGTTTTTTAACTTCATTTATTCTAAACATTCGATACCGTTCAACAACCTGCTCAAGAGAAATATTTGGTACCTTTTCTGGTTCTATTGTTTCCACAAGAAATTTCATTTTATTTTTCTTAGCGTTTCGCTCACTCACCCTCATCTGACGATTATACAAATAAAAAGCCTCTTTTTCTTTCCTAATGTGAATAGATCCTATTTCTCCAAAAGAATCCGACTGTTTCTTCTGTTTATAACCTGTCTTAACTAATTCCTGATCATTCTGTTCAGATATATTTATGGCAAGTGGAAAAAAGGATTTTTTTACATTAAGTTTATCGTTTTGCTTACGTGTAAGGTTATTCTTTCCGATCTGATTATACCCTTCTATTATCCTCAAGTTTCCCACCTCCCTTAGAAATTTACTCCCTATATATTATATTCTACAAAAATCCAGATTTCCTTCTAAGGTGTAACACTATTCTTTGAAAAGATACAAAGCAGATTATTAATCTCTTTGAAGATAAAGTTCCTTCAGAGATCAATAATCTGCCTCGCAATTTTATTGAGAAAAGCGAGAGTAGTCTGAGGGGGCAGAAAACCTCCCGCTAAAATCAAACTTTATAAACTTTTATAATCTTCAATTGTAAAATCACGTAAGGTCACTTTTTCGCCAACTATTTTCAAATTATGTACCTCCTCATACTTTTATTCCTAATTACACAAACTCAATAGCTCATTTAACAACAATTTCGGAAGACCATAAGTCCCCATCTTCTACAAGTAAGGGCAGCTATTCTCAAATAAGTTAGCTTTCAATGAGGTATAAATCTCCTTCCGAAAGTTGTTAAACTTAAGAGGTAATAACGTAGTTTTTACCTCGACTTTAACTTTCCACCTCTTCCAAATAAAAAAAGATGCTACAGCTCTAGCTATAGCACCTTCCTCTGATTCATAAAAAGCCAAATACATACTTATATATGTATACTCAAATATTTGGCTAAAAAAACCAGTTTAATCCTAATCCAGGATATAAAAAAGGCTATAGTCTACGACTACAGCCCTGTGTAAATGCAATCATCAGTGAATCACTTTACTGATTCACTCCTGCCAAGAGTAGTCGCGCATATAAAGAATTATTGAACATAGCAAAAGACATAGTAATCCCGTAAAAGCCAACAGTATGAAGAAAATTACGAGTTATGTTAACTGTGTTTGTTCTAAGTTTAATCATTTTGCACGACCTCCTTTCATAAGCATTTGCATATTTTGCTAATTTTAACCTATTGCTATTATACAAGATATCATAATCTTTGTCAAGTATTTTTTATAAGTTAAGATGAAAAAGGTATGGCAAATATTTTTGCCATACCTTTTTCGTAACTCATTATATAGTTACAAACCTTTATTTAAAAAACTGTTTATCTAGGTTTGCAAATTATTTCTTTGATTTCTAATTTAAAGATTGCAGCCGAATGATCCAGCTTAATCACTATTGCAGTATCAGCTCCACGCCCTGTCGATAGCAATAACATCTTTATCTTAGGTTATCAATCCAGCATCTAAAGCCATAATAGCTATTTCTACTCCAACCTTAACCCCCTAGCCCAACATACGTAAACTCATAGCCAAACTTCAGTAGGATAAACACCGCCAAATTGATACCTGAGAGCCTGTTCCACACCTGCAAACAGATGGGTTTGAACTCCCCCTCTTTTATAAGTTGTTCCCTCATCTCAGCTCTAATCTCGTCTTCACCAAGATTTTTAAAACCACTGGGTAACACAAATGATTTTCGAAACAATATTTTCGCGGTTGATCATCTCTAACAATTTAAAAACTGTCTCACCCGTGTTAGAAGCAACTACATACTCTTCAATTCCTAACTCCCTACCACGCTTCAGAGCAAGGGCAATTTGTTTGCTGTGTATTCTCTGATCCTATATCTTCCCAGTACATTCATAAGCCTTCTTTTCGCAATACGCCATTAGACATATGTCATACATTATATTTTCGCGAAAAGCCACCATTCCCCTTTTAAAGTCGAAATAATAACAAGT
>JAGMES010000077.1 GCA_023128035.1 Halanaerobiales bacterium
TCTGTCTGCCCTGTGTATTTTGCTAGTAGAACATTATAAGCAGCCAATAAGACCATATACATTGTAGAACTTGTCTCTTGCATAACTTTTCTAATTTTTTCATAGGTTTTTCTATCTACTTTAAAGTCTATATGTTCTCCCTCAAAGGTCTGCACTGGTGGCTCTTTGAAATCTGTCGGCATATTAAGTCGAGTAATCTCTCCTTTAAAAACATCCAACCAATACTCTTCCTGCTTGTTTATTGCTTCAGATTTAAATAATTTATTTTGCCAGACAGAAAAATCCTTATATTGTACCCTTAGTTCTGGTAACGTATTTCCTTTATACAACTCTGAAATTTCACTCCAGATAATCCCCATAGATACACCATCAGATATAATATGATGTATATCAAATAAGAGCATATGTTTCTCTTCAGACAACTTAATCAGTTCTGCTCTCATTAGTGGTGCTCTATTCAGATCAAAAGGTCTAATAAACTGATATATTCTAGTTTCTAACTCTTCCCCTTCTAACTCCATGTATGGAATATCTAATTCTACCTCATCATGCACCCATTGTACGATATCTTCTCCTATCATCTCAAAAGATGTTCTCAAAGATTCATGTCTTGTCACAAGTAATTCAATTGCATTTTTAAATTTTTCTACATCTAATTCCCCTTCAATAATTCTGATATTTGGCATATTGTAATTCAGACTATTTTTATCAAAATTATTTAATATATACATCCGTTTCTGTGCTGATGATGTCTCATAATATGCTCTTACTTCTATCGGCTCTATGGAGCTATATGTTCTCTCATCTTCAACTAGTTTATCGACCCACTTAGCCAAAGCTTCTACTGTCGGATTATCCAGAAAACAATTTAAAGGTAAATCTATATTAAATACAACACGCAAATGCAATACAAGCTGGGTAGCTAATAATGAATGACCACCTATCTCAAAGAAATTCTCATTTATTCCCACTACTTCCCTACCCAATAACTGGGCCAAACTCTCCGAGATCATCTCTTCAGTCCTTGTACGTGGAGATATAAGAATATATTCTTTTTTCTTTCCATCTACTTTTGGTAATCCATTCTTATCAATCTTACCATTTGGAGTGAGGGGTAACGCAGTAAGTTCTATAAAATCAAATGGTATCATATATTCAGGTAATCGCTCTTCTAAATAGCTGCGTAGCTCTTTAGAAGAAGGCATTGCTTTATCATTAGGTATCACATAAGCGATCAAACGTGGATTATTTGCTAATTCCTCATTTATTAATATTACAACCTCCTGTATCTGTGGATGTCCTTTTAATACAGTTTCTATTTCACCGATCTCAATTCGAAATCCACGAATTTTAACTTGATTATCTACACGACCAATAAACTCAATATATCCTTTTGGCAGATAGCGACAGAGATCTCCTGTCTTATATAGGGATTCCCCATTCTTAAATGGGCTTTTTATAAATCGTGAATCAGTCAATTCATCACGATTTAGATAGCCCTTTGTCACACTTTTACCACCAATATAGATTTCACCTAGCACACCAATAGGCACAGGCAGCATATGAGAATTAAGTAGATATACTTCTGTATCAGGTATAGCTCTTCCGATTGGAACTGTTTCATTACTTAATTCCATAATTTCATCATCTATTGGGCACATAAGGACACCAATTGTTGTTTCAGAAGGTCCATAATGATTAATGATTTTACATCCTTTACCTAGGTCTCTAATCTTCTCTACCAACTCTTTTCTTAATGCTTCTCCTCCTAAGATTAGATACTTCTCTGGCAGTATATTCTTTATATCCTTCCCCTTTAACAATGTAGTCAGGTGTGAAGGTGTGATTTTTAAGCAATCAACTTTATTCTGAGCCATATACGCTGAGAAGATTTTTGGATTAAGAAGACTTTCCTGGCTAAAGATATGTAACTCTCCACCAGTACATAAGGACGTAAAGATAGATGTATTTCCTAAATCAGCAGCTAATGTTGACACTGTAGCATAGCTCATTCCTTTTTCTAACTTAAGTACCTGATATAATCCACTAATATAGTTAATTAGGTTTTTGTGCTGTACTAAAACTCCCTTTGGTTTTCCTGTAGAGCCTGATGTATAGATTATATAAGCTAGCTGTTCTATTGAATTTTCTAAATTTAAATTTTCTGTATTGTTTTTTTTCAAAGTTGATCCAATAGAGTCAACACACACTATTTCTGAATTGTTATGTGAAAGGGTGTCAGCAAGTTTTTCTTCAGTTAATACAACAGTAGTCCCAGAGTCTTCAAGCATAAAATCAATCCGTTTTTTCGGCAAAACAGGATCAATAGGAACATAGTGTCCCCCAGCTTTTAAAATAGCTAATAAAGAAACAATCATTTCCACTGAACGATTCAGATAGATCGCGACCGGGGTATCAGCTGAAACTCCTAACTGACGTAAATGATTGGCTAATTGGTTAGATCTAATATTTAACTCATGATAAGTTAGTTGCTTATTTCCACATACTACAGCAATTCTATTAGGGGACATTTTAGCCTCATCCTCAAATAATTGTTCAATAGATTTTGGGCTAATAGGGTCCACTAAACTCTTCTTCCACTGAAGTTGCATACTATTTCTCTCAGTTTCAGTCAAAAGGGGTATTTCTGCAATCCGTTGATCGGCATTCTGCAGAATATGTTTTAGTATCAGTTTAAAGTGATCTGACATTCTTTTAATAGTCTCTTCTTTAAATAAATCTGTACTGTAATTAAATATTTCTGTAATTTCCCTTTCTGTCACCCTTAAAGATACCGTTAAGTCAAATTTAGCAGTATTATCTTCAACTATAATAGGAGTTAGTGTAAGTCCAGGTAATTTCAAATCTTCAAATGGGGTATTTTCTAAAGTAAGCATTACCTGAAAAACAGGAGTTCTACTTTTATCTCTTTGTATCTGCAATTCAGCTAATAATTTATCAAATGGAATATCTTGATGGTCATACGCGTTCAACGTATTATCTTTAACACGTGCTAATAATTCACGAAACGTAGGATTATTAGACATATCTGTCCTCAAGGCCAGTGTATTGACAAAAAAGCCCATCAAATCCTCAATCTCTTTCATATTACGATTAGCTACAGGAGTTCCAACCACTATATCCTCTTGATTAGTATAATGATAAAGCAATATGTTTAATGCGGTTATACTTACCATAAAAAGACTAACTTCTTCTTTATTACACAAGTTTTTTAACTTTTGAGTCATTTCCTGAGAAAAAGACACTCCATAACTAGCACCACTGGAAGTTCTTTTTGGTGGACGTAAAAAATCAGTAGGCAAATCCAGCACAGGCAGATCATTACCTAAATGTTCTTGCCAAAAGTCAAGTGGTTTTTGCAAAACTTCACCTTGCATCATATCCCTTTGCCATATTGCATAATCTGCATACTGAATAGGTAATTCAGATAATGGAGAAGACCCACCAACTTGATAGACCTCATACAATCTCATCAGTTCACCCATAAAGATTCCAAAAGACCATCCATCTGTAATAATATGATGCATAGTAATACATAAGACAAAATCTTCTTCACCTAATTTCAATAAGGTTATCCGGAACAAGGGTCCATTTTCTAAATCAAAAGGTCTCTTGGTTTCATCCTTTATAAATTTTGATATCTCTTTCTCCCGATCTTCAACAGGTATATGATCTTTAACTACTATAGATAATTCATAAGAAGAAGGAGGATGAATCGCCTGTACAGGCTCCTCCTCCTGAATTTCAAAAGTTGTTCTCAATGTCTCATGTCTATGAATTATCTCCTGTAAACTTAGTTCCAATGCTTTTGTATTAAGTATGCCCCTTAAACGAGAGGCAGCACGAACATTGAAAACCTCAGGCTTAGATTCTATCTGATGCATAAACCATAAACGCTGTTGTGCAAAAGAAAGGGGCATTAGAAAAATTTCATTATTACTCTTCATTTTTTATCCTCTTTCCTTTCATCATAGCTCTTCTATCTATTTTTTTGATAGATAGAACTTGAACAGTATTTCCACTCTCTAGCTCATTATCAATACGTTTTGCAAGTTTATTTAATATTGGCTCTTCAAATAAATCTCTTATAGTTAGTCTCACACCAAAATTAGCCTGCATATTAGATATTAATTGGGAAGCCAATAGAGAATGCCCTCCCAGCTTAAAGAAATGATCATTAGCACTAATTCTTTTTACAGTTAATAGTTCTTCCCATATCTCTTTAAGTTTTACTTCTGTTTCTGTCTTAGAAGCTATATATTCACTTTCTTTCCTTAATTCTGAATTCGGCTCTGGCAGAGATTGGATATCTATTTTTCCATTCACCGTAATTGGGATTTCATCTAAAAATACATATACTGAAGGCAACATATACTCAGGTAAGTAATATATTAAATGTTTCTCTAAAATCGTCTCTGGAAATTCTTCATCTTCTGACCGAACTTTAACTGGGTCTAATACAACATATGCCACCAAACGTTTATCCTGCTCTCCATCTTCCCTGGCAATAACAACTGCCTCACGTACTGCTTTATGTTCCATAATAATAGATTCAATTTCCCCTAATTCAATTCTAAAACCTCTTAATTGAACCTGCTTGTCAAAACGTCCCAAATATTCTATATTTCCATCAGGCAGATAGCGAGCCATATCTCCTGTCTTGAAAATCTTCTCTCCTGGTTTGAATGGATTATCAATAAACTTACTTTCATTAAGCTTGTCATTATTTATATAACCACGGCTCAGTCCACTTCCCCCAATATATATTTCGCCTGCTACCATAAGTGGTGCAACCTGTAAATTTTCATTTAATATATATATATCAGTATTATCAATTGGTTTTCCTATAGGAGGTAGTTCTCTTTCTCCCATGACTGGAACAAGTGTATCTATAGATATCACTGAAACCTCCGTTAAACCATACTGATTAATCAGTTGGAACGGCAAATCTTCATCTACATATCGACGAAGACGATCACCACCTGTCGCAACATACCTTAATGCCACCTCTTTTGGCCACTTTAATGTGAGAAGAACTTCCATCATTGCGGTCGGTATATCTGCCAAATTAATTTGTTTTTCAATCAACCAATCACGAAGTTTTTCAGGTGAAATGCGGGTCTCTTCATCAGGAATATAGATTGATGCTCCCGCTGATAAATAAGGCCATATTTCCGATATAGAGGCATCAAATCCTATACTATGAATATGAGACGTTCTATCTTTATCTGTAATACCATACCTGCGTTGCTGCCAGCAAACTAAATTAGTTAAACCTCTATGTTCTACTAAAACACCCTTTGGTTTACCAGTAGTACCTGAGGTATAGATTACGTATGCTAGGTCATCTAAGACCACTTTACATTCTGGATTCCCTTTACTTTTATCTGCCAGCTGGTCCCAATCCGTATCACAATAAAATAGATTTAGATCAAGATCTTCAAATTTATTCTTTATTTCTTCTTTAGTTAATACAATTTCTACATCAGCATCCTGCAATATATAAGATATTCTTCCCTTTGGCAGATCACTATCAAGTGGTAAATAGGCTCCACCAGTTTTTAAGACGGCTAAAGCTGCTATTATCATATCAATTGACTGTTTCATACAGATAGCGACAATTTTGCCCTGGCCAACTCCCTGCACGATTAAATGATGGGCTAGTTGGTTTGCTCTTTTGTTCAATTGACCAAAAATTATTTCCCTATCTCCTTGCACAACAGCAACAGAATCAGGCTTTTCCAGACTCCTCTGTTCAACAAACTTGTGTGCACAAGTTTGTTGAAACTCATGTTTTGTAGAGTTAAAATCATTTAAGATAAGTTCTTTTTCAGATTGGCTTAACATTTCAAGAGTGCTCATATTACAGTCAGAAGACTTTACAATATTCCTTAATAAGCTTTTAAAATGAGAAGCCATTAACTTTATTGTATCTTCTAAAAATAAGTCACTTCTATATTGCCACTTTACCCAAAGCACATCATTTTCATCAATTATATCTAGATGTAAATCAAAATCCAATGAATCCGGTTCAATTTCATAAGTCTTAACCTTAAGAGTAGAGAGTTCTTTTGAGATGAATGGATTTTCCATAAGCCCCATAGAAACTTGAAAAATAGGACTATAACTACTATCACGCTGAGGATTTAAGACTTCTACTAAACGTGAAAATGGATATTTAAGGTGTTTAAAACTTTCCATAACTGTAAAACGAATACGTCCTATAAGTTCAGTAAATGATGGATCTCCCATTAAGTTTGTGCGTAATGCCAGGGTATTTATAAAACACCCACACATTTTCTCTGTTTCTTTTTGTTGGCGAGTAGAAACAGGTGTACCAACGATAACATTCTCTATTCCTGTATATCGATTGAGGAAAATTTTAAAAGTTGTTAAAAAGACCATATACAAAGAAGCACCCTTTTGGCGTCCCAAAATACGTATCTTTTGTAATAATTCTTTATCAATTTTTTGGTAATACACATCGCTCTTATTAGAAATATTTGCAGAATGAGTATGATCACTAGGTAATTTAATTACCGGTAAATCTCCACTTAGCTTTTTCTTCCAATAGGCTTCCTCTATATCAAAATGAAGATGGTTTTTCTCCCATACGGTATAGTCTGTATATTGAACTGGTAATTTCTCAAGCTCAGGTTCTTTGCCATTATCAAAGGCATCGTAAATATCACACCAGTCATTTACAAATATAGTCAAAGATTCACCATCAAAAATTAAATGGTGAATAACAAATAATACAGTATGCTCATCTTTACCTCGTCTAATTAACTGTATTCTAATTAAAGGGTCGATTTCTAAATCAAAAGGTTTATTTACCCATTCTCTTTCAATACGCTTCATTTCAGTTATAGTGTCTTGAAGATCACTGATATCTGTTTCAATAATATCTATTTTTTCAGGAACTATTCTCTGATAAGGTACTCCTTGTTCTGTTGCAAATCTAGTATTTAAAATAGAATGTCTTTTAATAAGAGCCTCTATAGAACGATAAAAAACCTCTTTATTCAATTCCCCTGATAACTCAGTGGCAAAAGCAACAACATTTGATGATAATTTAGAATTGATTTGTTCTGCTAACCAGATCGACTTTTGGATATAGGATAATGGATACTTGTCACGTTCCTCTATAGGCTTTAATTCTGGTGGTTGCTCAATAGATAATACTTCTCTTGTAACTGATACTTCATTAGCAACTTTCTCATATTTTTCTTTAATCTCTTTAGGAGTAGGCGGTTTATCGAACTGTAACTCTTTACCCTTATATATAACTTTTATTGACATTGAACTCACCTCACGTATAAGATTCCAATAATTCTAATTTACATGACTTCTATAAAACGCCATATTTATCACGAATTAAACGAAACTCAGGACTTGAGATCTCAGTTGTTATCTGAGTTTTGACAAATTGAAACTCAATTCCTGATAGTAATAACAATTCATCAACCTCACGAATTAGATTCTTTGCTAGCTTAGCATTTGGCTTGCGCAAAGATTCCAACATCATCGACTTTAACTGTTGTGGTATCCCATCAATCTCTTCTAGATTCTCCATTGCCCAATGTAATAATGGTGGCCACCGATAGTTTAGTAAAAAGAGTAGTTTAATTAGTGCCATATTCATCTTAGCTGAAACCATGAGTACATTAAATTCATTACCTCGCATTAATGTACGTTCGATACGTTGGGCACAAAATAAGAATTCAAAATAATGCAACTTTAGACGTTTCTCTCGAATTTCCGGTTTAATTGAAATTATCTCTATTAATTTTTCCTCAAGGTAGTCATTGGTATCATATATAATTTGAAAAGTTTCATAAGGCCAATGCTCTACATCCTGTGAAGCATCAATTTTAGCTAAAAAATCACTTTCGGGTAAAATTAAAAACTCTAATTTTTCTTCCTCTATTTCATAAAACTTCTGATCATCATCTAAAGTATCATAGTATGAATCTGTTACAATAACTTCTAAATCATAATCTGATAAAAGATCGGTATATGATTTTGATGCAGAACCTACTAAAACAATTCCCAATACTTCTATAGATGATTGAAATGGTTCTAAATGCTTTTTGGATATCCCATCAATCATCCCTACCCCTCCTCTTTTGTGCATTTTTACGAATATTTAATCTCCTTTGTACTCTTTGTTGTAAAATTGATAAGGATTTTTTTCCTTCTTCGAGATGATTAGCTAATTTCTCAATACTAGGGTACTCAAACAAAATTGCGATAGCTAAATCTATATCTAACTTTTCGGAAAGCTGATTTTGAACCTGCATCAAATATAATGAATCTCCACCTACATCAAAGAAGTTATCTTTTAATCCTACCTCACGTCCTAAAACTGACTGCCAAATATATTTTATTTTTTCCTCTAATGACATTTCTTTTTTCAGCAATTTTCTATCCTCATTCACAGCTTCTTTGTTTCTATTTTCTGTAATATCTATTAATGCATTTCTATCTATCTTCCCGTGTGGTGTAACCGAAAATTCCTCAATTTGAACAATTCTACTTGGAATCATATACTCAGGAAGTTTCTGCCTCATAAAATTTCTTATTTCATCTACTGATACCTCTTTAATAGCTGTATAATATACTGCCATTCGCTTATTATTTATTTGATCTTGATAAACTACAACTTCACACTCTAAAACATCTTGATGAGATTTTATAACTAGTTCAATTTCTGCTAATTCAATTCGAAATCCCCTAATTTTCACCTGTGAATCTAAACGCCCTTGAAAATCAATCATTCCATTGGTCATCCAACGTCCTAAATCACCAGATTTATATAGGAGAGAAGAGTTATCCTCATCAAATGGGTTGGGAATAAAAGCCTTTTTGGTGTTTTCTTCTTGTTTCCAATAGCCTTTAGCAAGTCCAGCTCCTCCAAGATAAATTTCTCCCACTACACCAATTGGTACAGGACGCATCTCTTTATCCAAGATATAAACACTAGAATTAGCAATTGGTGGACCTAGTGGAATTGATCTAGCCCCCTCCGGTAAAGAATTAAAACGATGACAACAAGAAAATGTTGTATTCTCCGTTGGCCCATATCCATTTACCAGAGTATTTTCTGGAACGACTTCTAATGCTTTTTTAATATGGGGTAAACTTAATGCCTCTCCACCAACAATTAGATTAGTAAATGATTTTAGAGATTCGGGTTTTGAATCAACTACTTGATTGAATAAAGTACTTGTAAAAAACATTGAAGTAATATTGTATTTTTGAATTGTCTCTGCTAACGATGTAACTGAAAGCACTCTTTCTTTCTCAGCAATAACCAGTCGTCCTCCATTTAACAGAGCACCCCAAATTTCAAAAGTTGCTGCATCAAATGTAATTGCGGCAATCTGTAGGAAATTATCATTTTCAGTTAAATTCACATAATTCGTATTCTTTACTAATCTTACTACCCCACGGTGGGCTACAACAATCCCCTTAGGATTGCCCGTTGTACCTGAAGTATAATTAATATAAGCAGCATCATCAGAACTAGTAATCACATTTAAGTTATCTTTATTTATAATGTTAATAGATTCTGGTAATTGACTCAAGTCAATTATCGAAGATGAATAATTTTTTAATTTATCCAATAATAAGTGTTGGCTAATTACTACACTAGGCTCCATACATTTAAGCATATAATCAATGCGTTCTTGAGGATAATCCGCATCTATTGGTGCATAGCATCCTCCAGCTTTAAGTATAGCTAATATACTTACTATCATTAGTGGGCTTCTATCTAACATCAAACCAACAAACTGGTTTGGCATCACACCAGTTTGGAGAAGTACCCGGGCCAATTGATTAGCCTGGTCATTCAACTCACTATAAGTCATTACCTGATCTTTAAATATAATCGCCGATTTATCTCCACGTCTGACTACTTGCTCTTCAAATATTTCTTGAATGCTTTTGTCAGCTGGATAATCTGTAGCTGTATCATTAAACTTATTTAATATCTGGCCCCTCTCTTCTTCACTCATTATCTCTAGTTCCTGTATAGTTGCTGTTGGTGAATTCATGAAGGACTTTAGTAACTGTTGAAAATGAGTTAGAATACTCTTTGCAGTAATTTGATTAACAGATCCCTGTGCCGCTGCGAAAATACGCAAAGTTTCAACATATTCTATTCCAATTACTAAAAAAGCCCCAGTATCTGCGGCAATTTTTTTAACTTTACCTTTAGTTAAAATATCATTTTTCAAACTTACAACCAATACTGTATTAAACTTAAATTCCGCATCATGTATCTTATTAAATCCTTGTTCAATTTGTTGAAAATATTCTTTTTGATCTAGTTCTTCATTAACATTGTATATTACAGGTAGCAAGGAATATAAATCGTCCTTTGGATTTTCTACCATAAAAGTAGCAAAAAAGATTTGCTTTAAATAACTATAGCGACTTAATAAAAGTGCCCAGACTCCTTGTAACACAACATAAGGTTTAAGATCATATCTGGAAGCAATATCATCTACATTCAATGAAATATCTTCATAAAACAGCTCTAAATCGTTATCCTTATTATGGACTTCATTTTTCTCCCAGCTATATAGCATAGGGAGTTCAGGAAGACTTTCGATGCCTTCCTGATAATCTTTCCAAAAACTTCTTTTTAATTTTTTTGGTGAATATATCAATGTGTTTCCTCCCTATCTACATTTATTCAAGGTTTAATCAGTCATCTAGTTTACCCCATAGCCTTAAAGTTCTTTGCGCCCTCTGGTACGCCTGACTTTTTATATTCACTCTCACTGATAATAATTATCGCAATATCATCATCAATATCTAATTCATATTGATAATGCTTCTCCTGTTCACCAGAACCAGTAACTGTTTTCTCCTCTATTAAATCTACACATAGTTCTGACAATTTTTTTTGCGTTAATGCCTGAAACCCTCTATCTAATGGAATCTTAATACCAAATTCATTTTCAACATCAGAAATAAGATGTAATACCTCTAGAGAGGTTCCTCCTAAGCTGAAGAAATCGTCATCTGCCATAAACACTACATCTTTAAAGAACTGCCTAAATATATCACTAACTGCCTTTTCAACATTATCAGTATCTAATGCTCCCTCTTCTTGGAAAGTACCTATTTTACTAGAATCCGTTGAACTTTTAAAAGCTTTTTTTACATCAGCAATACGATCAAATAAAGAAACCGTACATAATACAACACGACTGGTATTTAAGGAAATTATACGTGAAAAAGCCACCTTTCCTTCCTCAGGACCTATAGCTAAATCAGATAAAGCTGCACCAAATTCAGCTTTTTGGAAAGGAAATTGCCAAGTATCCCAGTTAACACTTATCCATGGTTGTAAAGCTTGAGTACGTTGATAATCTACAAATGCATCCATAAAACGATTGGCAGATGCATATGCTGCATAGGTAATTCCCCCAAGAATCGGAGATAAACTTGAACAGGTGAGTACAAAGTCTAACGATAATTCGTCTTCTAATAGCTCTGCTAATAATAATGAACCCTGAACCTTCGCTTTTAATACATAATTTACTATATCAGGAGTCATTTCACGAATAAATTTAAAATCCTTACTATTTGCAGAACCTGCGGCATGAACCACACCATGAATATCTCCAAAAGTCTCATGAACTTCTTCTAGTAATTTTTCCATTGCATACCTATCTGTAACATCTGCTTTACCTATCATAACCTCTGCTCCGGCTTTTCGCATTTTACTAATCTTTTCAAAACAATATTTCATACCTGGATCATCGTAATTAGACCAACTCTCTTCTGGTGGTAAGCCTGAACGACTAACAAGAACTAAATTAGCCTGACAGGATTCAGCTAAATATAATGCAAGGTTTAAGCCAATTTTCCCCAATCCACCTGTAAGTATATAAGTACCTCTCTCCCGGATTAAGACTGACTCTTTTTGGTCAGGGATACGCATCTTATCATACCCAGATACCAGTCGAACAGAACCACGATAGGCCACCTCTTCATCTTTTGAGTTATATACTAATTCATTTAGAAATTGTTCTGTATGAAGTTTGTACTCATCACCTTTAATATGGCTAAAATCCACACATTGAAGGGATATTTGAGAGTACTCCTGAGGAATAACTTTACATAGTCCAAAAATTGATGATTTCCCTACATCCCACTTTTGATTAGGACCTTTAACTGTTTGGGCATCTGCTGTTACTACCCAAATTTTTAAAGGTTTATTGATATCCCCAAGGACTTGTGTAAGAAATAATAAGCTCATAAATCCTTTCATATGATTCTTATCCCATTCTTCTGCTTTAGGTATAGCAGAATTTAAAGATGTATAATTCCACATATGGATAACACCATTAATAGCCTGTTCTTTGTTAATTGTCTCAACTAGAAGACGATAATCTTCAATTTGAGTATGATTAATACGGTATGTAGTTTCATCTATCTGCTCAAATTCTTTACCTGGAAGGACTTTTATTATAGATATCTCCGCTTTTGTTAGATTATCTTCGAGTTCTTTACTGAATTTATCTAATTCTGTGAATAGAAGAAAGTGCTGCTTCTCATATTTTTCTATACTTTCATTTTTATTACAGTATATGGTAGAACGTTTCCAAGTTGGGAAGAAAAACCAATCAGTTATCTCATTTTCTCTATTTATATCACTCAGAGAATCTGACCGACGACCCTGGGTTTTATTAAGAGAAGACTCATACCAATATCTTTGCTGTTCAAAGGGGTACGTCGGTAATGATATACGTTTCCTATCTTCTCCTTCGTAAAATTCCATCCAATCTACTTTTTTATTATCAAGCCATTTTCTCACTAAGAGTTTTAATTCATCACTAATTTTAGCCTCTGTTATCCATAGGTTGTTAGTATCATTATTACTTCCCAATGCAGCTAACAGCTCATCATAATTAGTTACAATAGCTGCCCAACGATACTCCATCTCCTTTCGCCCTATATTTAAAGTATAAGCTACATCAGCTAAGTTCAATTTTTTATTATTTTTTATATGATTGTACAACTGGTTTTTTTGTTTCTCAAGAGTATCCGGAGTTCGTGCAGATAGATTAATAATTACTAGCCGATCAGTAATAGAGCTATCTGACGTATCTGGGGCTTCCTCTAAGATTATATGAGCATTTGTTCCACCTATACCAAAGGAGCTCACCGCTGCTCTTTTTGGAGCATCTTTTAACCAGGGAGTAGTTTTAGAACAAACATAAAATGGACTATCTTCAATATCTATTTCAGGGTTAATCTTCTCAAAATGTAAAGTACCAGGAATCATTCCTTTATGAATTGATAATACAACTTTAATAAAAGCGGCAATACCAGACGCCTGGTTTAAATGTCCAATATTACTCTTTACAGAACTTATTGCACAGAAATTATTCTTGTCAGTAAACAATCGATAAGCATGTGTCAATGCTTTTACTTCAATTGGATCACCTAACGGTGTAGCAGATGCATGAGCTTCTACATATTTAATTGATTCTGCTGGCACATCTGCAATTCCAAGTGCCGTTGCAATTACTTCTGCCTGACCTAAAATAGCAGGTGCAGTGTACCCAGCTTTATTATTACCATCATTATTGAGAGCTGAGCCTTTAATAACGGCATAAATAGAATCACCATCAGCTAATGCGTCTTCTAATCTTTTTAAAACAACAACTCCTACTCCATCGCCATCTACCTGTCCATTACTCTTATGATCAAAAGGTCTACAATAACCATTAGGGGAGAAGATCATACCCTTTTGATAATAATATCCATCCTGTTGGGTGAGATCTATATAAGATCCACCTGCTAGGGCTATATCACTATTTCCCGACAAAAGACTTTGACAGGCCATATGTACTGAAACTAGTGATGAAGAGCAAGCTGTTTGAATATTAATACTTTCTCCCCGTAAGTTAAATTTATAGGCTACTCTTGTTGGTAAAAAGTCAGAAGCATTAGTAATATAATGTTGAAACCTTTCAGCTGGTGTCTTTGCTTCTTCTGGAGAAAGATATGTATTTCTCCCTGAAGAAGCATATATGGAAATAATTCCATCATATCTGTCAGTATCATACCCTGCATCTTCGATTGCATGCCAAGCACATTCCATGAAAAGACGGTGTTGTGGGTCTAATAACTCAGCTTCATAATTTGAAAACCCAAAGAAGGAGGCATCAAATTTATCTATATTATTCAATCTCCCTCGTGCTCTTATTTTTTGAGGTCCAGAATGCTGCTGTTCTGCCTCCTTTTTTTCGTCTTCCCAACGGGTAATACAGTCTACACCATTATTTAAATTATTCCAATACTGATCAATATTATCTGCCTTTGGAAACTTTCCTGCAGTTCCTATAACTGCAATATTATTCTCCATAATCCTCTACCTTTCTTCTTACTTGTTTAATCTCTTCTTTTAAAGATTCAAGTGTAAAATCGTCACAAACACTTATTACATTAGCATTTCTATCTATGCCCTTTACTAAGCTGGTTAAGATGCGACCAGGACCAATCTCAATAAATAAGTCGCATCCAGCATTTATACTAGTTTTAACCGCTTTTTCCCAGACTACTGGTTTTGTTATCTGGTTTTTTAATAAATTATAATAATTGTCAATATCCTCTACAAAATCTCCTGTTATACTTGAAACCATCTTTATCTCTGGTGCTCTAAAGGTTACACTATTAAGAATATTTTTCAACTCTGCTTGAGCTAACTCCATTAGTGGGGAATGGCTGGCCCCTTTAACAGAAATGGTGTCTGCAATAACACGAAACTCCCGAGCGCGATTTACAACTTCCTCTACAGCATATTTATTTCCCGAGACAACACTCTGGTTTGGTCCATTATAATTCGCAATTTTAACTTCCCCAAAAATCATTGATACTTCCTTACAAATCATCTCAACCTTATCATAATTCATACCAAGTATTGAGGCCATTGCACCTGGAGTTAGTTCATTACTTTTTTCCATTAGTCGGCCTCGCTCTAGGAGTAATTGTAACCCCTCTTCCCAAGCAAGTGCTCCTGCTGTTACTAAGGCACTATATTCTCCTAGGCTGTGTCCCATAACAACCCAGGGTTCAATATCATTTTCAATTAAATAGTGTGCTATAGAAGTACTTATTGAATACAACGAGAGTTGTGCGGTTACATAGTCATCCAATTCTTTTTTCGAAGCATCAGCAATTATATATGGCATATCAATACCTGTAATATTTTTAACCTTATTAATTCTTTCTTTAAAAAATTGATTAGATTGATAAAGATTTTTTCCCATTCCAACCATCTGACTACCTTGTCCTGGAAACATAAACACTGTACGCAATTAGTTTCACTCCAAACTATTTTAATAAAATTACTTAACGTTAACTTCTTGTTTCTTATTAATCAAATCTAACATCGCATTTACTGAACAAAAGTTATTTAAGGATAAATCTTCATTTCCAATACTTATATCAAATGTACTCTCTAAAAACATAACCAACTGCATGGCAAATAAAGAATTAACTATACCTGAACGAAAAATATCATCATCGTCCTTTAAATCATCAACATCTCTATATTCTAAAATAAACTCTCTAATCTTCTCTCGATTTTCCATTTTAATACCTCTCTTCTTTTACATATTAACATTAAACAAATTACCAGACTCGTAACGCCTTAAACCACGGTTAAATATAACTCTTGAAAGAATAATAATAAAGATTGTATATGCTGCTAACAACAACAGATTCCAGCTTTTTAAATCTCTAATTATCTCAACAGGGATCGAGGAGATAAACCCTGCAGGAACTATAGTAAATAATATAAAGCGGACACTACCAACAAATATCTGGTTTGGATATAGTGAAAATGTTAAAACAGCATTAATTGCCTGTTCTGATAATACTTTTGCTCTCTTAGTCCAAAAAGCTATACTTCCCACTATTGATACATATGCAACCATAATTCCAGCAACTAAAAATGAGCATGATATCCAGAGAATAAATGATTGCAAACTAACATTTCCTGAAATGAAAAACATGAGCACACCAAATATAATATCGCCAATGGCAGCCACAGAGGTGCGTGATGCTAAAGAATAGAGCATTACATCCCGCGGTAAAACCAGATAATAGTCAAGCTGTCCCTCTTCAATTAAATGTGACAATCGATTTCCATTTCCAAAAAAGGTAAATGCCAGTCCAAATCCAACAGTAACAACAGAGAATAATAATAAAATATCTTGAAAAGCCCATCCTTTTATCTGATTAAAACGTTCGAAAAAGAGTACCCAAAATACGAAATAAAAGGCGTTATTAATTATCATCATAATTGCTTGGGTTAAAAAATTAACTCTGTATTCCATAGCAGAGGCTAAGTTTAAACGCCAAACATGGGCTAAAAACCTGAGTTCTGATTTAATAAATCTCATATTTATTAACCTCCATTAACACATAATCGACGTGTTCCATTTCTATACATGAATTCGAGAATAATTCCTAATATTAAAATCCACATTGTTTGTTGTAATACTACCTGTAGGAATCCATCTAACGAAAAATCAATAAGTAATTTTGCTGGACCATATAATACAAGGTCAAAAGGCAAGTAGTGGGTTATTTCTTGTAACCAGTTTGGGAAAAATTCAAGCGGAATAAGCAATCCACCTAGTATAAAAAGAATCTTTTGGTATATAAACAAAAAACCAGAAACATCCTCAGTATAAAAAGCCAGCAGCCCTATTAAAGATACCATACAATAGTCTAGAATAAAGGCTAATAAAATTGTTAGTAATATTGGTAGCAGAACCAATGGATGAGCAGGTAAAGGTCCTATTAACACCAATACCAACAAACTTCCTACTGCAAAATCAATAAAAAGACGAGTCAAGCTTTCTCCAAGGCCATTAAAAAAAGTATATAGCAAATAATGATAAGGTTTCCCCAGTGTATAAGCCAATTTACCAGTAATCACTTCATTAGAGATTAAATTACCAGCTTTAATTTTACTTAATAAAATAGACTCGGTTAAAACTAAATACCATATTACCTGTGAATATGAAAGCCCTTCAAAAGAAGCATTATCCACATAAACAGCTCCCCACAACTTAATAAAGATAAAAAGCAAGACAAGCATAAATGTGGAACGATAGACAACTTCACCAATATAGGTAAACGCATTATTAATACTTACACGTGTAATCGCCCAATATTTAATTATCTTTTTTGTTATTTTATCCATAGTTTTCCTCAACTCCAAAGTTACTGATCTTCTTTGTATAAATATTATGAATAATTTTCTCCATCGAAGTTTCTTTAATACCTACATCTACCACATTATTGGTGGTAATTAAAATATTTATAAGCTTTGAAACCTCAGTAACATTATTAGGTAGGCGCAATTCCATAATATTATTATCAGATGAAATGACCTCTACATCAGGTGGTAGTGTTATCGTTTCTTTCTTTTGGTCAAACTGTACTTCTAAAATCTTATGTGTCAAAAATTTCTGCTTTAAGAGCTTAATTCTATCATCAAAGATAATAGAGCCTTCATTTATTATAACTACACGGTCACAAACTGACTCTATATCTCCCACATCATGGCTTGTTAAAATAACTGTAGTACCTTCTAAACGGTTCATCTCTCTTAACCCTTGACGAATTTGCTGTTTTGCTACCAAATCTAGTCCAATTGTTGGTTCATCTAAAAATAAAAGTTTTGGTCTATGTAATAATGAAGCTGCGATTTCACATTTCATACGCTGTCCTAGACTTAATCTACGTGCTGGTGTGTATAAGTAGTTATCTAATTCTAACATTTCAGTCAATAGTGATAACTGCTTTTTAAATAAACAATCATCTATCTCATATATTTTTGCAAATAAATGAAATGTATCTATTGGAGGTAAATGGAACCATAATTGTGACTTTTGACCGTAAACTGTACCTATATTATAAGCTAGTTTACTGCGTTCTCTATTTGGGTTATAACCCATTACTTCTATATCTCCACTTGTGGGTGTAAGGATACCTGTTAACATTTTTAGAGTAGTAGATTTCCCTGCTCCATTTGGCCCAATAAAAGCAATCATCTCACCAGAATCTGCTTTAAAATCAATCTCTGATACAGCCTCAACTGTCTTATAATTTGGGCGATACAAAGACTGTAAGCCTTTAATAAATCCTTGTTTTTTTTGTTTTACGCGAAACACTTTTTTTAATTTTTTTGTTTTAATAATCATTACTTTACATATCTCCTTTCTATTACTACATTACTTCCAAGCTAAGACGATAATTTACTAATATAATATTATATATTTTTACCCGGAGATTTTTAGGTCTACATATTCAGGAAATGATAAAATATTTTCTAACTGATGTTCAAAAATAACAATCTCATCTAGCTTATCTACTTCTTCACATTCAATTAATGCCAAACCAATCTTCCCGTAAGTACCAAACCTATCATTTAACTCTGCCATTAGCAGTTTATGCTTATCAGATTTACGTAATTTATTTAACTCATCATATGAGTAAACATAACCTGTTGTATTGAGTTGGTTGGTACGTACTGTTAATTCTTCTGCACGCTGTAAGTCATCTTCTTCAGCAGGTGCAATACTCAATTCCATATTAAGAGATGCAAGATATTCTTCTTGAGTACCTACAAATTCTTCCTCTGTTTCTTTTCTTTTTGCCTCACTCTTGTACATTAAGCGACGCATCTTAGAATCTTTTGTGATAAATCGCGGGGTCATCTCAGGCATATCTAATAAATCATCTAATTTACTAGCGTTGATACAAATTACATCAGGATGTACACTTGCTACTTCCTCTAATTCAAATGGCTGATCATCTATAAATGCAAATGTGTCAATGCCAACATTAATAGACTCCGCAATTTTTGTAATTGAGGAGGACTTAGAATTCCAATTTATTTGCGGATATATAAAGTATTCATCCAGTTGAAGTTCTTTGACTTTTTCCCATGCATCTTCATGGCTGTTTTTACTAGCAATAGATAGGAGTATGCCTCTGCGATCCAATTCTTTAATTATATCAGTTACTCCCTCTCTTAACTCAACATTGTCGTCCTCTAGTAATACTCCGTCCCATAGAGTATTATCAAGATCCCAAACTAAACATTTTACTTTTTTCTCAGAGGACTTTAAAGTTTCTTCTGTCTTCATAAATACCTCCTTGACCATTAAATTAATCCTTTTCACAACCTTAATAAACATGAATAACCTTGAAAAAACTTAAATATTAACTTCAATTATCCGTGACTTGCATTAAATATATTGTATAGATAATGAGTTACTAATATCTCCCCCTTTAATTTTATTTTTGTTTTAAACTTTAATATATTAATTTTTTAAATTTTTCTTTTCTTCTTTGCTATCTATATTTAATCCTGCATTTTTTGCCTACTTTTTTGCCTACTTTTTTGCCTACTTTTTTGCCTACTTTTAATTGTTATTTAACTGTTATTGTTCTCCTTAAAAGATTAAAATCCTTTATTTTTCCGTATTTTTTTTAAAAAAACACTAATTTAGTCTATCTTCTGTAGATGAATGATCAACTATTACCCATCCCGAGGCATCAGCATCAGAGAAGTTTTGACTAATATTACCTGCTCCAACTGTCGTACCTACTTTATAGTAAAAACTATTCAGTGAAGAAAAATCAAATCAGTAAAGGTATCAGCCCATTTAAAAGGTTCTCCAGCAGGCGAGCTTGTATGCCAAATTGAACTGCCGCTTGTGTTTGATAGTCAGTGTAGTTGGCCGTAAAATCCACTAACGTTATATCTGTTAAATATTGATTAATTCCATTAGATACTAACCCTGTCAGATTTACATTCGAGATCACTAGCCCACTACTATCTACAGTAAACCCTGTTGGACTTACATATTCTGTATAGTTATTTAAGTTATCATAAACTTTTAACACTGGGTAATACGTTTCACCATCAACAAATTGACCGGTCATTAGTTCATTCCCATGATATTCAGAAAGACTTTGAATTGGCCGAAGGGGTAACGAATTTATGTCCAAAGAATTGAGCGTTGCACCTTGTGGTAAATATCCAAAACGATATCCGATTATGGCAGTCATATCCTCTAAAAATCCGAAATCAATATTCACTTCACTATTACTAGTACAGCTCTAACGAGTAAATATTTTTCGATATATTTTGATATAATAGTTTCCAAAAATGCAAAAATATGATATAATATAATTAAATATTATGTTGATTTATAGACATTTGGAGGGATTATTATGAAAAGAAAAACTAGAAAACAAAGAAGAGAAGAAGAAAAGAAAATA
>JAGMES010000078.1 GCA_023128035.1 Halanaerobiales bacterium
GTTGATTCGACTGAATAGTTACCTTAATTCTAAGTTATACTAAAAAGTGCTAAGAGAACAATCTCTTAGCACTTTTTATGCAATCTCCTCAAAATCTTCAATAAACCCATCCGCAATCGCCAAAATTTCCTCCTGAAAAGGTACAGAATAATCATCATAAACAGCAATAACACGCATTCCTGCCGATTTAGCCGCCTGGATTCCAGCTAATGTATCTTCAAAAACTAAACATTTTTCAGGCTCAATCTCCAAATCTTCAGCAACCTTTAAGAAAATATCGGGATATGGCTTTCCCCTTCCTACCTCACAAGATGTGCGTACACTGTCAAAATAAGATGTCAATCCATATTGTTCTAAGACAGTCTCTACCAATTCACGCTGACTGCTAGTTCCCATTCCAATCTTGAAACCCATCTGATGAAGATATTTTACTAATTTAGCTGCACCTGGTTTTAATAATACTCGTTCTTTGTAATGTGCTTTACACATTTTAATCCATTCCGCAATAATTTCTTCCACACTTTCCGATAATTCAAATCTTTCCTTAAAATATTCGGCTGTCTCAGTAAAACTTTTTCCTTCTATTTCCTTTTGAATGGTTTTAGGCACTGGGATTTCACGTTTACTTAAAAAATCATGATCAATTTCTTTCCAAATTCCCATTGAATCAATCAAAGTTCCGTCCATATCAAAAATAACAGCTTTAATTCCAGAAAGCATCTAATCCCTCCTTTTCTCTCCTTTATTTAAATAATTAACCTAATATTAATGAGGACTTCCATTATACCATTACTCTCTACAAATTTCCAGTCTAAAAAAGAAGGAGTTTTAATATTTATAGCGAATATTTATTAAAATGTTATGTATATTTATGCGTATTAATTCAATCAATAAGAACATAAATGACGTAAATTATTTATCTTAGAACTAGCTTTAATCGTTTTTGCAAATTATTGTGGTCTATTAGCCATAAATTTTGGGCAAACTACAAACATTCTTTTAGAATTTTTTTCTCCTATAAAAAGAATCATTATTTATTTATAGAATAATTATAAAAAATGTTTGTATATATATAAAAATTAAATTTCAAGGAGGTTTTTTGTAATGCGTAAATTTACTTTTTTTACTGTTTTGCTTTTAGTCTGTGTTCTAGTCATAAGTGGTTGTGGTAAAAAAGAAACACTCAAAATAGGAACTGAAGCAACCTTCCCACCATTTGAATTTACAAATGATAAAAATGAAGTGATAGGATTTGACATTGATATTGCCAAAGTAATTGGAGAAAAATTAAATAAAGAAGTAGAAATTATTAATATGGACTTTAGTGGGTTAGTTGGTGCTTTGAATGCTAACCAAATCGACCTTGCGATTGCTGGTATGACAATAACTCCAGAGCGTAAGAAAAATGTTAACTTCTCCATACCATATTATGATGCTAGTCAAGTAATTGTTGTTAGAGATGACGAAACAATTATTACCACCAGAAATGATTTACTTGGTAAAATAATCGCGGTACAGATGGGCACTACTGGAGCAGATGCCGCGGCAGAGATATCCAATGCGCAAATAAAACAATTCGGTAAAGTCAATGAAGCTTTTCTGGAGTTAAAAAATAAGAGAGCTGATGCTGTAATTATTGATGCACCTGTTGCAAAAGAATATATAAAAAATATTTCAGGAATTAAAATCGCTAGCAAACCATTTACTGAAGAACAATATGGAATTGCTATCAACAAAAAGAATACCGAATTGCTAGAGAAAGTCAACGAAGCTTTAAATGAAATCTTTAATTCTGGAAAGTATCAAGAACTCTATGATAGTTGGTTTAAATAATATCTTAGAACCAGCAGTCCCATTAATAGTGGCTGCTGGTTCTCTAATAAAGGAGTGTAAGCATGAACGTAAATCTAGAACTCATAATTAAGCATTTTCCTTTTTTAATGCAAGGGGCTATAACTACTATCATAATAACTCTGTCTTCTTTTATATTAGGTCTTACTATTGGTCTCTTTATCGGGATAGGCCGAATTTCAAAAATTAAATTAATTCAAATTCCCTCAAGTATATACGTACAATTTGTTCGTGGTACTCCTATGTTAGTACAAATTTTTATCCTTTATTTTGGGTTACCATCTGCATTTAATATCAATATAAATCCATATGCTGCCGGAATTTTTGCTCTTGCCATTAATAGCGGTGCTTATGTTGCAGAGATAGTACGTTCAGGAATTCAATCCATAGATAAAGGCCAAATGGAAGCCGCTCAATCATTAGGAATGACTAATAGCATGGCTATGCGCTATATTATATTACCTCAAGCTTTTAGGCGTATTTTACCTCCTTTGGGTAACGAATTTATCATTCTTCTAAAAGATTCTTCCTTAATTTCAACCATTGCTCTTCCTGAACTTCTTTTTAATGCAAAATTAGTTGCTGCGCGTACTTATGATTATTTTAGTATGTATATTGGTGTTGCATTAATCTATTTACTTCTAACTTGGACTTCATCACGACTATTAAATTATATCGAAAAGAGGTTTGCCATCTCATGATAAAAGTGACTAATTTATATAAAAAATTTGGAAATCTCACTGTCTTAAATGGAATAAGTACTGAATTTAAACGAGGTGAAGTAGTTGTAATTTTAGGAGTAAGCGGTTCTGGAAAAAGTACTTTTTTGCGTTGCTTAAATCGATTAGAAGAACCTACATCGGGGGAAATTTGGTTTGAAGATCAGTTAATTACTAGTCAAGGGAAAAATATTAATCAAATTCGTGAACAGATAGGGATGGTTTTTCAACATTTTAACCTTTTTCCACACAAAACTGCTTTGGAAAATATTACCCTAGCCCCCATCAAAGTCAAAAATGGAAATGTAGAAGATACCAAAAAGCTTGCTTTTAAGCTTCTTAAAAAAGTTGGTTTAGAAGATAAAGCTAATTATTTTCCCTCCCAGCTTTCTGGTGGTCAAAAACAACGTGTTGCAATTGCTCGAGCTCTCGCCATGAAACCTAAAGTAATGCTCTTTGATGAACCCACTTCTGCTTTAGATCCAGAAATGATCAGTGAAGTATTAAACGTTATGAGAGACTTGGCTAGTGAAGGAATGACTATGATAGTTGTCACCCACGAAATGGGTTTTGCTCGTGAGGTAGCAGACCGAGTTATCCTCATCGATAAAGGAATTATAGTTGAAGAAGGTTCACCTAATGAATTCTTCAACAATGCACAAAATGAACGAACAAAAGCTTTCTTGAGTAAAATTTTATAAACTTGACTGCGGAATGTATTCTAATGATTCCGCTTTTTTTTCACCAAATTCTTTCTCTTTACATATAATATAAAGGATTATAGGAGGTGTTCCTATGCCTTGCTCGTGCAATTCTCCTAAGGTTAATTCTATGAATAATTCAAATGGAGAAACAATCAATTATGAGGAATGTCTAAAAACTTTCACTAGTCAAAAAGATGTCACAGGGTTTTTACAAACCCTCGCACGTGCTCTAGGAGTGTGTATATGTAATGGGAATAGTAACGGAAATCAAGAAAATGCCAAAGAAAGTCCCGAATTACAGTGTATAATTGTACCAGTCTTAAGTCTTTGTCAGGAGATTAACATTTTTAAGCTCTGTTCAGAAACTCTGGAAAATGTAATGAAATGTACATTTGTCAGTCTATTTCAAAACCGTGGGTCAAATTTATATCAAAAAGTATATAGTAAATATGAAGATTTTTTTAAATTAGATCCTAGTTTAGATCTAACAAACTTTATTAGATTATTTGAACGAGAATTAAGACGCCTGTTTGGAATTTTTCGCTCTTTTAAAAATAAACCAAAAGAATTTTACCAGTTTCTCACATCAAACAATGAACTAGAAGAACTTGGAAACTGTGCCGATTCAATAGAAAAAAGTTATCAACTAATTGTAGCGTACATAATCAAAGTAACTTTTTTAGAAGAACTTGCTACTCAATTTACCAAAACAGAATTTGCTTTCTGTCAAAAATTTTTACGTCTAGAAACAGATCTGGTAATCCTATTAACACGCTTGACTGATCTTTCAACAAATACTGCTGGTGGTATTTCTGGAATTGGCGAAGCATTAAGTCGTGTGGGATTTGGGGAACCTGCACATTACTTTAATAGTGATGATTTTAATGACTTATTCGATGGGCTTGACGAAACAGCAGATGTTATTCAAAAATTAGCAAGAATATATCGTGAACGATTAAAAATCTTTAGAGATGCTGGAAGCATTTCTATATGTAGCCGTCCACAACCCCCAGTTTTATCTCCTATTGCTGATATTCCAACTGTACCTCCAAC
Organism: Halanaerobiales bacterium; assembly: GCA_023128035.1. The sequence continues at coordinate 4,328 of JAGMES010000078.1, forward strand.
TGTCATTGTTTAATGAAAGGTGGAATATATATGCCTGACAAGAATAATCAAAAATCACTTAATATTTTCTCTGATGAGTTTATCTCATTAATTGGAGAAGATATAGCAAATCAAATTATAGATAAAATTTGTCAAGGCTTAACCGAAGAGATTCCTCCCGAGCCTCCCACTTCTTTATGTCTGGAAATACTGCTCTTTGGTATAGATGTAGAGGTACTTAAAAATTTAGTTAAATGTGTCTTTACTCAATTCAACCCAATTCTCATAGCTCAACAAGTTTTAAATTTAATAAAAATAGCGAATGGAGACAACGATGAAGATAAAATGGACATATGTAAATTTGCTCTTATTAAAAAAATTATAAAAAAAATCAATTGTCTTCAATCCATCCTCGAAGGAGATGATTTAAAAGAAAACATTTTACAAGAAATTCTTCTACATCCAATTCAACTTCCTATTGACCAACTCAGCGATATAGATTATGTCATCAAGCATGTTATAATTACTCAATTTCATGAATTTTTAATTGCTCAATATGATAACTTTGCCTTGAAGCTATGTAATAAGGTTACCTGCATCTATTCAGATATACAATTTTTATCTGAACAAATTAAACAAGTTACAATAAACTTCCCAGCAGGAGAATTGGGTATCATTGAAATTGCTGATGCAGCGGCGTCAGTGGCAATATCATTTTATAGTGAGAGCAGAAATTTCCAAATAATTTTTGATGCTATAACCGAGGTGTCTAAATTAATCCAGGATTTAGACAGAATATACAAAGAAAAACTAGCACAATTAGAAAAATTATATTCATTATCTGACACTGGTTGTCCTACTCCAATTGAAGCTAAGCAATTTCTCCCAACTATTTCTGAAGTTTCAATAGCTCCTCCTTCAACTATTATCCCTATTGCTGGCCCACAAATTCCATCTTTACCAATAATTTCACCTTGAAGTGAGCTAAATTATTAAGTTACTTACATCTAGGAGGTGCTTACATATGGGAAAAGAAAAAAAACCACAAAATCCTCACAGCAATATAGAAAAAGATTCTTCAGTTGAAATCACCTCCCAGAAAGAAATTAACGCTACTTTAGATCTGGTTATACGTACATTAGCTAATTTAGAAAAAAGCAATGAAGAGAAAAATTTTAATAATTCTAATGACAATATTAAAGAGACAGCAGATAATGAGATCATAGAAGATAGTGATTATTCAATAAGCACAAATAAAAACAAAGAGTGCTCTATTAAAGGTGAAATAACTAGAAAAAAAAATCGGAAAAAAAACATAAACGTGGAAGTAGGTATTAATACGCGAATATTATCAAAACCAGAATTATCTATTTTTTTAACCTGTGTAGATCTCTTTATATTTGAGTTAGATGAAGAAGTATTAGAAAAATTAGTTTTTTGTGCAATCTTGAGTACAACACTCGGTAAGTTTCTTAAGCGGATTAAATCAACTATTCTAATTCCCAAAGCAATTGTTTTAAAAGTGGAGGAACAATTAGATAAAAAAATTGCTGATGTATTTAATCAATTTTTGCTAAAAACAATGAATGGAATTCAAACCACAGGAAATAAAAAAGATTACTTACAAACTCTGTTTCAGAGTATAAATCTGGATTCTCACAATAATGAAGATCTCAATGCACTTTTTACTGCAAATTTACATAATTTATTAAATATCGATGGTTCTATTGCAGCACTTGAAGAAACTCAAAAACAATTTGATTTATGTATTCGCAACGAAGCCTTAGCCTTTCTTTGCGAAAATTTTACTGCAAAATTTATTGAATTCCAAAGAGCTGTTAACTTGAAAGTCAGATTTGTTGAAAGAGATTTAAGATTTCTATCACAAGAGATTATTCGCTTAACTCGCTCTGATCAGGGAATCGTCCAACTAGCTGAAGCACTTTTTAGAGTGACCAGCGCTCGCTTTGCAGAAGAAGATAACTTTAATGAAATCTTTGATGCAGTGGAAGAAGTTGCTGACACAATTGAAGAATTAGCTAAAATATATCAAGATAGATTAAAAGTATTACGTGCTTTATTTCCATTTTCTAATCCACTTCAACTATTTGATGGTAGTTTTGATGAAAATAAACTTCTCGATGACTGCGATGACTGCTGTAACGAATGTGATTAACCAGATTAACTAGAATTTTATTTTTAGCTTATATCTTAAACTTGACAATAACAAAAATACCCTGTAAAATAAAAGAAAAAACTAAAAATAGCAGGTGATAGAATTGAATAAATTAGTGAATGTTTTAAAATCAAATTTTTATATATTTTTTGTTTTAATTATCAGTTTTATCGGTTTTAACATCATACTATTTAATCTACCAAACTTGTCTGATATTTTCAATTTTGAAACTTTTCTTTTCCTAACTCTCTCAATTGTTGCATCAAACTCTTTGATTACATTTAAAAGTGGTCTTAAAATGACTTTAAATGCTCCTATAACTATTTTCCTACTCTTAACTCTTAATATGAATCAAACCCTTTTTATAGGTTCTCTGGGCGTATTTTCTTTTGTAATCTTTCATTATCAAAAGAAGAGTAAAATATTTTTTAATTTATCTCAATATGCCATCTCTATATACCTATCTGGCACCTTCTTATACCATCATTATGACGGTAACATGACATTACCTGAAGATTTTATCTACATCATACCAGCTATTTTAATCTTCGAAATCACTAATCGTATCTTAATCAGTATATCTGTTTCTGCAAGAAGTGGACGACCAATAAAACAAATTTTCATCACAGGGATTAAAGAAACACAGGTTGGAATACCATTATATCTTGCCAATGGTTTGATAATGAATATCTGCTATAGAGCTTATAGTTTCTGGGGAGTAGCCATCGTTATTATTCCGCTTTTCTCTGTTAACTGGCTTTTACAAGTTTCTAATAAAGCTGATCAACATAAAGAAGATTCACATATATGTCCACTTACCACTTTGAAAAATAGGCGTTGCCTCGACGAATGGCAAAATCAACAATTTTCTGAAATCATTCTAAAAAACCATAATTTCAGTTTTGCCATGATTGATATTGATAATTTCAAACCTATAAATGATCATTATGGACACAAAATTGGCGATCAAGTTTTAGAGGAACTAGGATCTTTATTTAAAGAAATAGTTAAAGAAACAGAGCTAATTTATCGTTATGGTGGTGAAGAGTTTCTAATCTTTTTTCCAAGTTTACAGTTAGAAGAAGCTAATAATGTTATCGAACGCCTTCATAATGCCGTTCGACAACATTCCTTCACCGATAATCAAATAACTATCACATTTAGTACAGGAATTGCTAGTCTAGATACGGAACTTCTTAATGACAATAATGCGAATATAGGCAATGAAATGATTCGTCGTGCTGACATGGCAATGTATGATGCCAAAAAATCTGGGAAAAACCAGACCAAATTTTATGAATGCTAATGCAAACTCAGAAAAAAGAGGATCCAACAATGGATCCTCTTTTTTCTGATTATCTGGTCTTTTCAATGATATTTCTAAGCATTCCCCCATCAATTCCTACATAAACCTCTGGAACCTTCCCCATAATTATCACTTCTGTCACAGGTACTTGAGTATTTACTTCAATTTTATTATGTAAAAAGGGAACAATAATCTGGACTTCAGCTTTTATGTCAAGATAAATCTTGTGTCTGGTCTGATTAAGACCCACTGATTCAAAAGTATCTACAATTTCTGGTGGCCTTACTACCCCCAATGGATGCATACGAATAGTTAACTTAGGCCCTATACTTGCGAAGATTTGAAAACCTAAAGCCTGAGCTATAGGAATATGAATTTTTTCCTCCCGCAATTCTTCCATATTATGCTGAATACTCATAGTTACTTCAGAAACAAATTCATTAACAATTTGTAAATTTGGCTGCATCAAAATTATATCTCCTTGTTGATTTGTTTGATAATGGATCAAATCTGTATATTTTAGTTTTTGTGCATGCTCAAAAACAGCACTATTTATAGCATTTGTTGCCATAACAATCCCTTTCTCCTCTGCAATACTAAGAAAAACTGGACGTAAAAAGGATTCAATCATAAAGGTACATGCAGCACCCAACATGATAGAAATAAAAAAAATAATCATCAAAAATCTAAATAGTCCTTCCTTCTGCACTCTACGCATATGCAACACCTCACCAATATCTTATGCATTCATTTATCAAAAGGTGAGAACAACTTACCCTTTAAAACAACTTTTTAAAGGGTAAGACTCAAGAAAAACAAAAAGATTTATCAAAATTATTTATTTTATGAAAAGCCAGATTCATGTAAAGCAGTCACCTAAACCATTCACATCTTAACCTGAGCAAACCGACGCTTACCCACTTTTATTACCATTCCATTAACTGGCAAGACTTGACCATGCATATCAGTCATTTTATTACCATCAATTGAAACCGCACCCTGTTTAATCATTCGACGAGCTTCACTGTTAGTAGCAACTAATTCTGCCTTAACAATAAGGTTAATCAATCCTATTTTTCCATCCTCCAAATCTGCATCATTAATCTCCACCACTGGCATGTCTTCTGGAAGACCACCTTTAGAGAATACTTTCTCAAACTCAGCTTGAGCATGAATAGCTTGATCTTCATCATGGAATCGTGCAATAATTGCCCTACCCAAAGCCTTTTTGGCCTCCATAGGATGAACAGAGCCTTCTTTAATATCTTCTTCCAACTTCTTAATCTCATCAATTGGTTTTTCAGTAACCAAAGTAAAGTAAGTACTAATCAATGCATCTGGAATAGACATTACTTTTCCAAACATATCTGCAGGAGAAAAATTAACACCAATATAATTTCCTTTACTTTTACTCATTTTATCTACACCATCAAGGCCAACCAAAAGTGGTAGCATTATTACTACCTGTGATTCCATACCTTCATCCTTTTGCAAGGCTCTACCTACCAAAAGGTTAAACAATTGATCTGTTCCACCTAGTTCTACATCTGCTTCAATTGCTATTGAATCATAACCCTGCATCAATGGGTAGAAAAACTCATGAATACTGATAGGTCTTTCCTCTTTAATTCTTTTAGAGAAATCATCTCTCTCTAACATCCGTGCAACTGTGAACTTAGAGCAAAGTTTGATTACATCAGCGAAGTTCATTTTTGCTAACCATTCACCATTAAATTTGATTATGGTTTTTTCAGGATCGAGAACTTTAAAAACTTGTTCCTCATAAGTTTTCGCATTAACAAGAACCTTTTCTCTTGTTAATTGAGGACGTGTCTCATTTTTACCCGTTGGGTCGCCTACCATAGCAGTAAAGTCTCCAATAATTAAAATAACTTGATGACCTAAATCCTGAAATTGACGTAACTTATTTAAAACCACTACATGACCAAGATGGATATCTGGTGCAGTTGGATCCATTCCTAATTTAACTCGCAAAGGCTTTCCTGTCTTTTCAGCTTTCTCTAACTTTTCTTTCAAATCTTCTTTAGAAATAATTTGTTCTACCCCGCGCATTAAAAATTCAACCTGCTGTTCGATTGTCATTTTTTCCATCACCTTAATACCTCCTTAAAATTAGCAAAATAAAAAACTCCAGCCCCTACAATGGGACGGAGTTCCGCGGTACCACCCAAATTATCTTAAGAAATTAAAAATTTTCTTAAGATCACTCGTCGAATTAATAACGGGTTTCACCCGGGCCAGCCTACCACTTTGCAAAGCAAAGCTTCAACTACCACCTCATGGGGGTAACTTCAGTCAGGCCAGGATACTGGTTCACAGCCACCACCAGCTCTCTGCAATCCTAATACCTACCTACTTCTCCCATTCATTGGCTTTAAAATGAAAAGTTATCATTATTATAGCATAGTCACTCAATAAACACAACCCCAGCAAGAGTTTTTCCCCACAATCTATATTTGTTAACAATTACAAGAGTATCTTTTATGTAGGAAGTACTATATACAAATCATTTTTTATGTTATAATAAACAAGAGAAAGGAGGAAGAAAAGATGAAATCATCAAAAAAAGCTTCTCAATTAATATTAATTAGCGTTCTAGTGATTATTGCAATAACACTCGGAGCTGGTGTCGGATTCTTAGCATGGATTATTAAAACTACACCAGACGTCTCCCACCTATCCTCATATAAATTTAGTGAAACTTCTACAATTTATTCAGCAGATAATCAGGTTTTGGCACAACTCTATATAGAAAATCGAAAATATGTACCATTATCAAAAATGCCAATGGATTTACAAAATGCTATTATAGCTACTGAGGATCAAAAGTTTTGGGAACACAATGGAATAAATATCTGGGCAATTTTGAGAGCAATTTACGTAGATATTAAAACAATGTCTGCTGCAGAAGGTGCCAGTACAATTACTCAGCAACTTGCAAGAAACCTCGCTCTCAGCCAGAAAAAAAGTCTAATCCGAAAAATCCAAGAAGCATATATTGCTATCCAGTTAGAACGGATGTACACCAAAGAAGAGATCCTGGAAATGTATATTAACCAGAATAACTATGGTCATTATGCCCGTGGAATTCAAACTGCTGCTGAGATGTATTTTGGTAAAGATGTTAATAATCTAAACCTTGCTGAATCTGCTTTATTGGCAGGGATTCCTCAACTTCCTAATCGGCTCAGCCCATACAAAAACATGAATGCCGCTATTGAACGCCGAAATACAGTTTTAAATCGCATGGTAAGCGAAGGTTATATTTCTGAAGAACTAGCAGAACGAGCTAAAAAAGAAGAAATTAAATTAGCTGGCTTAAAACAAGGTGGTCAAGAAGTTATTGCTCCATACTTTGTTCGCTATGTTAGGGATAAAGTTATTCAAATGTTTGGTTCTGATATGGTTTATAAGGGGGGTTTAAAGATTTATACCACCCTAGATACCAAGATGCAAAAAGCTGCTGATGATGTTTTACAAGCAGCTCTAGATACAGAGAATGGTTATCTACCTACTATTGATCGTAAAAAAGGTGAAGATCCGATTCAACCACAAATAGCCCTGATTTCGATTGATCCTCGTATGGGTTATATAAAAGCAATGATCGGTGGAAGGGGAAATGATAAATTCAACAGAGCAATCCAATCTACTCGTCAACCAGGTTCAGCTTTCAAACCCATAGTTTATACAGCAGCCCTTGAAGCAGGATACTCACCTGGAGATGTTGTTGATGACGTTTTGAGTTATTTCGATAAAGGCAATCCCAACCCATGGCCAACAAACTACAATGATAAATATTTGGGACCTATCCCACTCAGATACTCTTTAGCTCATTCAGTCAATGTAGCTACTGTACGATTGCTCAATGAAATAGGTATCGATTCAACTCTTACTATGGCAGAACGTTTACAAATAAGTACCATCGTTAGAGAAGGTAATATCAATGATAGAAATTTAGGATTTGCTCTAGGTGGGCTTACAAAAGGTGTTTCACCTATAGAATTAGCCTCAGCTTACGGAATTTTTGCGAACAAGGGTATTTATGTAGAACCTCAAGCTATTCTCAAAATAGAAGATTCAGAAGGTCATATACTTTATGAAGCTGATCCTGTAAAAAAGATTGTCTTAGAAGAAGATATAGCATATTTGATCACTGATATGCTTCAATCTGTAGTAAATGGTGGTACAGGCTGGAGAGCCCATATCAAAGGTCAACAGATTGCTGGTAAAACAGGTACAACCTCAGATTTTAAAGATGCCTGGTTTATAGGTTATACACCTGACATAGTTACTAGTGTCTGGCTTGGTGAAGACAGTCCTAGAACTATGACTTATGATGAAAGAGATGAAAATGGTGATCTGCTTTTTAGTGAAAATGGACAACCCATGAAAATTTCTAGTGGAGAAGCCACTAGATTATGGGGTGAATATATGCGAAGTGTTTTAGAAGGTAGACCTGCAATAGAATTTGAAAAACCTAATAATATAATAACCGTCTCTATCGATCCGATTACAGGTAAACTTCCAAATCAATTTACTCCAAATGTAGTTTCTGAGCTTTACCGTGAGGAGAATGAACCTACTGAGCTTGATGAATTACACCAACCAACAGTTCAGGTTGCCATCGATTCAGCTACTAATCAGCTCGCAACCTCACTTTGTCCGCCTGATCAGATTGTAAAGAAAAAATTTCAAAAAGCATCTGGGATTCAGATTGGCTCTGCTAGTCTCACTTACAATGTTAAGTTTGAGGGTGAAGAAAAGAGACGTAAAATCGTTTATGATTTTAAAGATGGTGTTCCAGTTATTAAAATTGACCCTAAAACCGGTGTTCCGATTACTGATGTAAACGGCAACTATCTCTATCAATATATGCCTACAGAAAAATGTGCTGAACATGCTCCTAACACTCCATTAGAAGTTGTCGAGGATGGTGCAAAAAGGGTCATAGATACTATCTGGAATTTCTTTAAATCAGATGATAATCAAGATTAAGTATTTCGCTTATAATTGATTAAAAAAAGGCTTGAGACATTTGTCTCAAGCCTTTTCTGATTATGGACGATAAATGAGAATTTCAGTTGATGTACTATTTACCAATACATCACCCTTCTTAAATAACATGTCTTTAAATTGCCATGTAGTAAAAAGATCTAATTGATCTTTGAAATGTAGAGCTTGAACTCCATCTTTGCTGATAAAACCACTTTGTCCTGGAGGACAAACATTTTTACCAGTAGGAATAGGGAACGTTAATTCTACAATATGATTCTGACTTCCTCTATCCATATATTTGATCTCTTCTACCATACCTTGACTGGTTGGTACGCCTACCATATGTATTGGAAGAAAACTCATCATTTTAATCTCAGTCTTCCATTGAGTCATATCAGAAGTCCCATACTGTTCAGTCAAAGCGTCCATAGCTTCACCGAGGCTCTCAACAAATACAGTTCGCCACTCCTGACCATTTAGATAATCATTTTTAAGAGGCACACTTGCATCCTCTCCTAAAATTACTCTTAAGAACAGTGAATATCCTGCATAGTTATCTAAGAGCAAAGTCCAATATTCACCCAATTCATCTGCAAATATTCTTTCATTAACTATATTCCACCAAGAATTAAAGAGGGTTATGCCTGTACTATCATAATATCCGTCCTTATCATTATCACTTCTTAAATCATCCCAACTTCTTAAGAGATTAGCTGCATTCCACCATTTTTCTGCTGAAAGAGGCTCTATTGCTTGCAATAAATAACTTTTAAAACTCTTTGAGCGAAAATCGGAATCAGCAATATTATGAATAATATCCGCAATATCTTCTCTATTCAAGGATTCCTTCTCAAAAACTACATCTGCTAAATGTTCAGATCTATGATCTTCACTCCAGCATGCCCAACCAAGGATACCTGACAAATCTCCATTTATCCAATTTAATTCAGGTTTATTATTCCAGTTGAGTATAATACCGCTTTCAGGATTAATCACATGGGGATGTTCTTCTGTTGATAAAAATCCCATCCATTCATTCTCTCCAGTTCCCTGAGCTGGAAATCTAGGATCATAATTTCGAATTGGATATTTTCCAGCAAGATAGTATCCAATATTTCCACGATTATCAGCATAAAAATGATTTATATTCATCGTCAACAGTTGAGTCGCGTCTAAAAACTCATCAGGAGTTCTTGCCTGCATAACCTCTGTCCAGGAAACAATTCCACTCAAGTAAGTATCATAGCAAGATAGTTTTTTTGAATAAGCTACATCATTTATCCCATCACCATCTATATCCACCTGTGTAATTACTGGTCCATGTACTGTACGATAAAGAATTTTTTCCCGTGGCTCTTTTTCTCCACTAATCCAGAACTCTTCAATTCGTGTTTCCATATCTAACCATTCGCCATTAAATAAATATTCTGTAGGATTTTCTGGATTCAATTTTTCTTCATAAATATCTTGCATATTGCTGGCCCCTGCAGTAGAAGTAAATGCAGTATTTTTTGTCTGTCCAAACATTATAAATGGTGAACCAACTAGTGTAGAACCTACAACATTAAAACCAGCACCATGTAATCCCACTTCATGTACTATAGAGGGAAGCCAAAAATCAAATTGAGGTCCCCCCATTAAGAATGGATTTCCAGTTTCTAATTTTTCCGAACCAACAACTAAACAGTAACTAGCAGCTCTAGAACTACCATTGCTCATTTTCTGTGAAAGTTCATAGCCCATCTTTTTTACCAAGGTGCTATTCATATTATTATTAGCATCAAATACTTCTGCGGATTTCTTTAATCCAATTGCATCTAACTTGGCATATTGATCTTCTTTGTCAGTGACAACTGTTCCAGCTAAATTTCCACTAAATATCGTCGTAAACGCACCTGGATCTGCACCAACTATCAAATCATCAAAATAATCCAATGCACGGTCACCAAAGTTCTCTAACAGATATGTGAATAAATTAGCATTAGGAATTTCATTTGCAAGATCCATGAAAAATCCTAAACTTGCTAAATATGCCGCGGCAACATCAACTTCTCTCCAATATTCTGGCTGTATTCCTAAATTATGAAATTCAAAAGACATTTTCTCTTCTGGATTTTCAAGAACTTCATCTATCCAGGCGTTAATACCATCAGCATAAGATTTTATAATTTTTTGATATTTGACATCCAACATCTGAAACTGCGATAACAATTCCTCCGAATTTGGAAACTCATTTCTCCAATATAAATCCAACGAATAAAAGTCTTCACCATAAACCTCTGCTGCTCGCCCAAAATACATCCTTTTTAACATTTCAATCTGAAATAATCGATCCTGAGCAACTGAATAACCAAAACCATAGTATAAACCTTCCATCGTTCCAGAATAAATATGAGGAACACCATATAAATCACGATGGATAACTACCCCCGCACCTTGACAAGTAAGAGTTCCAAAAGCCAATAAAACAATTGCAATTAATACCCATTTTTTCAATTTTAGTTCCTCCTTTTTATTTATTTACCCATATAAATAAAATTCTACATTTCTCTTGAAAGTCCTTTCGAAATTATTTTAAATGTTAAAATAATTATATTTTCCTTTATGCTTGTAAACAATACTATAAATTATTTTTATATTTCACAGTAAGCGAATAAACATTTAAAAGACCTGCAAACTAGGTCACAGGTCTACAAGTACTTAATGTTTAGTTAATATATCAAAATCTCTGTAGATACACTATTGACCAAAATATCCCCTTTTCTCATCAACATATCTTTATACTTCCACTCACTATAAAGAGATAACTGATCTTTAAAGTGAGGGTCTTTCACACCATATTTGCTGATAAAACCACTCTGTCCAGGAGGACAAACATTTTCTCCTTCTACCACAGGCCATGTCATTTCCACTATATGATTTTGACTACCTCTGTCCATATACTTTTTCCAAAGCTTGAAGGAGCGCCAACAATAACCGTAGACGGGAATGGCATCATTTTGATTTCTTTAGTCCATTCATCCATATCAGAGGTTCCATATTTTTCTGTTAAATTAGCAATTGCTTGCCCCATACTTTCAAGAAATACAGTTTTCCATTCTCTTCCGTTGTAATAGTCGTTTTTAACTGGTACAGCAGCATTATCACCTATTATTGTTCTAACAAAGAAAGAATAACCTGCGTAATTATAAAGCAAGCCTCCATAATTATACCAATCATCCCAGAATGGCCCTAACTCATCAGCAAAAACATTCTCATTGACTATTGGCCACCATTCCTCAAAAATGGTTATTCCAACACTATCATAATATCCGTCTTTATCTTTATCACTCCGTAAATTATTCCAATCTGCTAATAATTCTTTCGTTCTCATCATTTGAGGATCATTAACATCTTCTAATGCCTCTAAAAAATAGCCTTTCATAGCAAATGCCTCTAATTGTGCATCAGCAATCTCATGAATAATATCTTCTAAATCTTTTCTTCCAATTGGAGCCTTTTCATTCATTAATCGATCTAAATTCACAGCATGATAATAGCCAATATTACCTTTATTATCTGCATACATAAAATTCAAATTTGGTTCAAGCAACTCTCCAGATTTGAGAAATTCTTCTGGAGTTGAGCTAACATCAACTCAGTATAAGCAGGTACAGCAGATATATAGCTATCATAACAAGAAGTTTTTTTCGAATAAGCAATATCAACTTGACCATCATTATCTGTATCTATTTGAGCTATTATCGGTCCATGAACAGTCCTATATAATTGAATCACTCTAGGTTCACTTTCACCTTTAATGAAAATTTCATCTGATCTAACTTCCATATCATGCCATTCTCCATTATACATATACTGAAGTGGGTTTTCAGGATTCAATTTTTCTTCATAGATATCAACAACGTTATCCGCGCCAGCTATACATGAGAAGGCTGTTGTACGAGACTCTCCAAACTTGAACCTCTCACGACTAGAAGTCGCGAGATTCCCGTTTCATGGATTTCGTTACCTACTTTCTCCACGGGCGTAACTTCGGGGCGTACCGACCCTAGTATGTAAAAAAATTATGTACTTAATAATCTTAGTCCTTCTTTTAAAATGTTAATGCTTGCGTTATAGTCACGATTATGGATTGCACCACATTCAGGACAAATCCAGTCCCTAATATTTAAATCTTTAACTTCAGGGTTTTTGTAAGTACATTCACTACATAACTGACTGGATGGGAAAAAAGTGTCTATTTTGACTATGTTTCGACCGTACCATTCAGCTTTATAGTCTAGTATTCGTTCAAATTCTGACCATGATACATCACTAATCGCCTTTGCTAACTTATGATTTTTAAGCATGTTTTTAACCTGTAAACTTTCCAGACAGATTACTTGATTTTCGTTAATCAGTCTAAATGAAAGTTTTTGAAGAAAATCCTGCCTTTGATTAGCTATTTTTTCATGAAGTTTAGCAACCTTTTTACGTTGTTTTTGCCGTTTCCCACTGCCTACTTTTTTCTTACTAAGTTTTCTTTGTTGGCGTTTTAATTGTTGTTCTGATTTATATAGGTATTTTGGATTTTCAATAATTTCACCAGTGGAACTTGTAGCAAAATGTTTTAAGCCCATATCTAAACTTATAGCGTTTTCACCATACTTTAATTCTTCTATTTTAGAACTACAGCATATTGATACAAAATATTTACCACTTGGCATTTGGCTTATAGTAGCATTTATAATTTTACCTTCTACGTCTCTTGATTTAGCAAATTTAACCCAACCTAATTTTGGTAGTTTAATTCTTTTGTTTTTGATTTTAATATTGTTGTTGGTAAAATTAGTTCGATAACTTTTATAATTGATTTTCTTGGATTTAAACCTTGGAAATCCTTGATTTTTATTTCCTTTTTTGATTTCACGGAAAAAATTTTGAAAAGCAGATCCTAGATTTTTTAAACTGTTTTGTAGAGCACATTTGTCGACTTCTTTTAACCAGAGGAGTTTATTTTTAAGTTGAGTCATATCTTTACTGCATTTTGTATAAGACATATTTTTTCCTTCTTCCTTATACAATTCAATACGTTTGTCAAGATAGTAATTATAGACATAGCGAGTACAACCAAAAGTTTTTTGAATTAATATCTCTTGGTTTTTATTTGGGTATAATCTGAACTTATATCCTTTTTTCACTATCTTTTTCATTTGACTCACCTTGTTTTTTGTTTTTGATTATTAATATATTGTTCAAACCTTTATTTTCAGCTATAACATTTCTTTTAATCTCTTTTCTATAGCACCAATTAACTACCTATATTTTACACACCAAACTATATGATACTGAATTGAGTAAACATAGCCACGACCTTTATGTAAATTCATAATATTCCTCCTATGCGTATTATAACATATGTACAGGAAGAATACAAGCAATACCAAGGTTTTATGTTTAATATATTCTTTACATATGTAAAGAATTACCGTCCTAACTCATCACTGAAGTAACGAGTGTGCGGACGGTAATCCATCAAATTTTATATGTTTCACTTTTCCTATTACATTTGTAATATCATATTCTCGATCAAATATATAGTTGTTATCACCCTTTGTTAGCATAAATTCTCTTTTAACTTGAATCACCCGGTGACAAACAATCTCATCACCATCAAAAGGCATAACACATAAGTCTCCCTTTTTAATCCCCCCTTGAATAGAAGTTAAGCACTGGCTCTACATCCACCTCCACACGAGTTCAGAAAATCACAAGTTCCACAACACCCTTGTAACTTCATTTCCTCCCGCCAAAAAGCAAATCCTTCGCTATTCAACCAGATATTTTCTAAAGTATCTTCACGAAAATTTCCACATGTCCATTCATTATCTGTTAGTATTCCACAGGCAGTAATATCACCGTAAGGATTGATATTCATTTGCACTGTACCTGCTCCACAGCCATTCGAAAATAGTTTGCTACTATCATCATTCACATTCATACTAGTCTTAATAATATTGGGTGCAAAACAGGGAAGTACAAGATGAATCCTTTTTTCCTTAACTAACGGATGATTATCCATCTCAGTAATTTTTGTCCGTAATTGCTCTCTACTTAAAATTAAAAATTGTTCATTATCCTTACCACGTCCTTGCGGTAAGAAAAATTGAGTTCTAAAGCTTTTAACTCCAATTTTATTACTCAAATAAAGTAAATCACTCATATCATCGTAATTCTTTTTGTGTAACATAGCAGCAATCATCACAGGGATACCCTCTGAACGTAAATTTTCTATTGCTGCTACTGTTTTATCAAAGGTATTTTTACCACGTAAAAATTCATGCATTGGAGCATTTGAACCATCAAGGCTAATTTGAACAGCTTTAATCCCGATTTTTTTTAGATCCCTAGCTTTATCACGATCAATCAAAATTCCGTTAGTTGCAATTGTTGTATAAATATTCTTTTTGCATATATATTCTGCCAATTCCATAAAATCTTTCCGTACTAAAGGCTCTCCACCAGCAAACTGAAAAGAGATAATTTTCATTGCTACCAATTGGTCGATTAATTCTTTTCCTTCTTCTGTTGTTAACTCTTGATGCAAATGTTCTGTCGAAAGTGTATCAAAAAAACAATGGATACACGTAAGATTACATCTATATGTTAAATCCCAACAAACGTATAAAGGAACTGATAATGTTTTGATTTAAAACTCAATAAAAGCAGCCTCCTTAGCTTGCCTTAAGAAGGTATAAACCATTTCACTAATATTCTCTATTGGCTCAGCGGTATATTTTTCTTTTAAGAAATCAATAATCTCCTTTACTGTTTTACCTTCACTACAAAATTGAACAATATCATTACCACTTAAATTCAATTCAATCAACTTGCCTTGTTCAGTATCAAATAAAACAGCATCTTTCTCTCTATAAATTAATCTCTCCACAATTTTTGGTACAATATTTTGATCCATATTCAAACCCTCCTTTAATTATTCAAATTATTTAATTTGTTGCAAGGAGGAAATAACATCATCTTTCGATGATGTTATGCAACAATTAGTTCACTGTGTTAGAGGAGCAACCAGTTTTACTCATACAGACATTGATTCCTAATACTTTAAATTTAGGAGCCATCATTTTCATATTTTTCACCACCTTTCCTTCTTATAGATTAACATTACCATAATTATGTTAGTATTGCAACATTTTTTTATAAATATTATTGTTTGATTAATTATTTTATATTTTGTTATCTTTATAATTTATGATATTTTAATTTTATTTTTTAATATACATCACACACATAATATATTACTTTATTATTTAAGTTGTTTTATTTTTTTAACTGGACAGTCTAAAGTTCTATACACCTAAGAAGCGAGCCAATCCTCATAATCCAAGGGTTCTGCTTGCTTCGATTTAATTATTTTACTTATGGTAA
>JAGMES010000079.1 GCA_023128035.1 Halanaerobiales bacterium
AATTTCAGCCTATGAAGACACCTCCGCAGGTGAGGACGAAATAAATTTAAATTTTGAATACTGTACTAAGCTATTTAAAAGAGAAACTGTAGAAAGATTGACATCGCACTTTAGAAATATACTCAAAGCAGTAACAGCAAATGCAGATATTAAAATAAGTGATATAGAAATGCTTAACAAAGAAGAAAAGGATCAAATTCTTTGCGATTTTAATAGCACTTATGTAGATTACCCGAGAGATAAAACAATACATAATTTATTTGAAGAAAAAGTAAAGAATATACCAGATAATACTGCAGTAGCATCGCGTAGGCGCGCAGGAGAAATGAAACTAACCTATAAAGAATTAAATGAAAAAGCAAATCAATTAGCTAGAACCTTAAGAGAAAATGGAGTGAACGCAGATAGCATAGTTGGAATATCAGTAAACCGTTCTTTTGAGATGATGATTGGGATATTAGGAATACTTAAAGCAGGTGGTGCTTATCTACCCATAAATCCTGATTACCCTGAGGAACGCTTCGGGTATATGCTTAAAGATAGCGGTGCAGATATTTTATTGACACATGAGTATTTGGTAAATGAAGTTCCATTTAGAGGTCAAATAATTGCGTTAGAGGATGAACAAATATATCATAAAGCAAGCTCAAATTTAGAACCTATTAAGAATTCGCAAGGTTTGGCGTATATCATCTATACTTCTGGCTCTACTGGAAAACCTAAAGGGGTTATGGTATCTCACAAGGCTCTAAATAATTTCCTATGTAATATATATAGTAGCTTTGGAGAGAATGTGGGGATAAAAGATAATTGCCTGAGTTTGACTAATATCTCCTTTGACGTAAGTATATGTGAAATATTTATGCCTCTAGTTTTTGGAGCCACTCTAGTGCTTTATAACAATGAAATGATACTAGATATTCATAATTTGGTTAGAACTATTGCAGATAAAGAGATAACCTTTGCTTATATCCCTCCAACTATATTAAAAGAGGTTTATGAACGATTAAGCAATGAAGAAGTCAAACTTAACAAAATGCTGGTAGGGGTAGAGCCAATTAAGGATTATGTATTAGAAGACTATCTGAAATTAAATGAGAATATGCAAATCATAAACGGCTATGGTCCTACAGAAGCTACAATCTGCACAACGTTCTATAAATATGGTCAAACAGCACCCGTAGGTAGAAATGTTCCAATAGGTAAGCCTCTGGCTAATACACAAATATATATACTGGATCAATACTCAAATCTTGTGCCTAAGGGCGTTGTGGGAGAATTGTGTATCTCCGGAGATGGTTTAGCAGAAGGCTATATAAACAGAGAAGATTTGACAGCAGAAAAATTTGTACCGAACCCTTTTATAGCTGGTATGAAAATGTACAAAACTGGAGATATGGCGCGATTATTAACTGATGGGAATATCGAATTTTTGGGAAGAATAGATCATCAAGTGAAGATACGTGGATATAGAATAGAACTAGGAGAGATCGAAAGTCAGTTGTTAAATTATAATCCAATCAAAGAAGCAATAGTGGTAGATCAAGAAGATAAAAATGGATCAAAATATCTTTGTGCATATGTTGTTTCAGAAAAAGAAGTAAAGGTAGGGGACTTCACTCCGAAGGAGTTGAGAGAATTTCTATTAATAAGTTTACCAGAATACATGATCCCATCATATTTTGTACAATTAGATCAAATGCCATTAACTGCAAATGGTAAGATTGATCGAAAAGCACTTCCTGAACTTGAAGGTAAAATTGTAGTAGGAACTGAATATGAAGCACCACGAAATGCAACAGAAGAAAAATTGGTAGATATATGGGGAGAGGTTTTAGGAGCGGTATTAGGAATTAAGAAAGTAGGTATTAATGATAACTTCTTTGAATTGGGAGGACATTCTTTAAAGGCAACAATATTGGTAGCTAAAATGCATAAAGCACTGAATGTGGAAGTACCATTAAATGAGATATTTAAAAGACCAACTATAAAAGGAATAAGCGAATATATTAAAAATGCAACAAAAACAGCATATATAGCAATAGAAAAAGTAGAGTCTGCAGGTTATTATGAAGTGTCTTCAGCACAGAAGAGAATGTATATGCTCCAACAGTTCGATTTGAGCAGTACAAATTATAATATGCCAGGTGTACTGGAAGTAGAAGGAATTCTAAATATTGAAAGAGTAGAAAAAGCTTTCTATGAACTTATAAGAAGACATGAAAGTATAAGAACTTCCTTTGAAACTATCGAAGATAAAGTAATACAAAAAGTAAATTCGTACACACATGTAGAAGCAAAGTTTAAAGTAGATTATTTAAACAAAACAGATAAAGCTATAGAAGAAGTATTAAACGAGTTTGTGACCTCTTTTGACTTAACTAAAGCACCTTTATTTAGAGTAGGAGTAATGAAATTACAAGAAGATAAACATATACTTTTGTTTGATATGCACCATATAATATCTGATGGAATATCTATGGGTATATTTATAAATGAATTTGCAAAATTCTATGAAGGTAAAGAATTAGACAAGTTAAGAATTCAATACAAGGATTTTGCTAAATGGCAAAATAATCTACTAAGATCGGATATTATGAAAAAACAAGAAGAATATTGGATAAGTAGATTTAGTAACCCCATTCAGAATGATGGGCAAGTGCCAGTATTAAATATGCCAACAGACTATCCAAGACCAACCATTCAAAGATTTGCAGGAGACAGTATAAGCTTTAAATTAGATAAGAACCTTACACAGGATCTAAAGAGGATTGCCAAAGAAACTGGTAGTACAATGTATATGGTACTTCTATCAGGGGTGAATATCTTATTGTCCAAATATAGTGGTCAAGAAGATATAATCGTTGGAAGTCCAATAGCGGGTAGACCACATGCAGATCTAGCAAAAATTATCGGAATGTTTGTAAACACTCTTGCAATGAGAAATAATCCAGACGGAAATAAGACTTATGAAGAATTTCTAAAGGAAGTAAAAGAAAATTCATTAAAAGCATATGAAAATCAGGATTATCAATTTGAAGAGTTAGTAGAACAGTTAGATTTAAGCAGGGATATGAGTCGAAATCCATTGTTTGATGTAATGTTTACTATGCAAAACTTTAATAATGGAGAATTGAAAATTGAGAATTTAGAATTCAAACCATTTAATTATGATCAGAAAATATCGAAATTTGATTTAACAATAGCTGCAAGTGAAGGTGTGAGTACTGACGAAGCTGAAGAAATTATTTTAAACTTTGAATATTGTACTAAGTTATTTAAGAGAGAAACTATAGAACGGATGAAAGCTCACCTTACAAACATATTTAAGATAGTCACAGTAAATACAGAGGTTAAATTAAGTGAAATAGATGTACTTACTAAAGAAGAAAGAGATATGATTCTATATGACATTAATAACACCTATACAGATTATCCAAGAAATAAGACACTACAGGATTTATTTGAAGAACATGTAGAAAGAACCCCAAATCATATAGCTGTAGTATTTAAAGAAAAGAATTTAACTTATAAAGAGCTTAATGAAAGATCTAACTCTCTAGCAAATATTTTAAGAGTAAATGGAGTAAAAGAGGATACTGTTATAGGAATAATAGCTAAAAAATCATTAGAGGTAATCGTTGGGGTTATGGCGATATTAAAAGCAGGAGGAGCATATCTTCCAATAGATCTAGAGTATCCAGAAAATCGAATAAATTATATGTTAGAAGATAGTTCAGTAAAAATACTATTAACTCTGGGGGATTTAAGAAAAGATATTGATTTTAATGGTAATACAATTGACGTTTTGGATGAAACACTCTATTCAGGAAAACAAAACAATCTAGAAAACATAAACACTCCAGAAAGTTTAGCTTATGTAATTTATACATCAGGTTCTACAGGTAAACCTAAAGGGGTTATGATAGAACACAGAAATGTAGCAAGGCTTATAAAAAGTACGAATTATGTCCAATTTGCAGATGGAGATAAAATGTTACAAACCGGAACTTTAGCATTTGATGCCTCTATTTTTGAGGTCTGGGGAGCATTATTAAATGGTTTAGAACTTCATTTGGCCAGCAAAGATTTAATTCTAAAAACTGAAGCGATGGAAAAATATTTAGTAGATAACCAAATCAGTACAGTATTATTCACTACACCTTTATTTAACTTAATGGCAGAAGAAAAAGTAGAGATGTTTAAACCACTTAAATATCTCTTTATTGGAGGAGATGTTATTTCTCCAAAACATGTCAATAAGGTGAAAAAAGTGTGCAATCTTAATATTGTTAATTTATATGGACCAACAGAAAATACTACTGTCTCAACGTATTTTGCTGTAGATCAAGAAGATGCTTCAAATATCCCAATCGGTAAACCGATCAGTAACTCAACAACATATATCCTTGATCAATATAACAATCTAAGCCCCATCGGAGTACACGGAGAATTACATGTTGGAGGAGATGGACTCGCCAGAGGTTATGTAAATAATTCAGAACTGACAGCAGAAAAGTTTATAGAAAATCCATTTATTCCTGGAGATAAAATCTATCGAACAGGAGATTTGGTGAGATTACTTTCTGATGGAAATATTGAGTTTCTAGGAAGAATTGACAATCAAGTAAAGATTAGAGGCTTTAGAATTGAAATTGGAGAGATCGAAAATAGTATTTTAAATTATGATGGAATCAAAGAAGCTATAGTAATTGATCAGAAAGATAAAAATGGAAATAAATATTTATCTGCATATGTAGTAGCTAATCAAGAAATATCAGTTGAAGATTTAAGGAAAAATCTATCCAATAGTCTTCCAGATTACATGATTCCAGCACATTTTATGCAGCTAGAAAGAATGCCATTGACTAAAAATGGAAAAGTAGATAGAAAAGCTTTACCAGAGCCAGAAGGAAATATATTAACTGGAGTAGAGTATGTAGCTCCTAGAAATGAAGTAGAAGAGAAGGTAGCTTTAATATGGAGTGAAGTTTTAGGAGTAGAGAAAGTAGGAATAAACGATAGTTTCTTCAGTCTAGGCGGTGATTCGATTAAATCAATACAAGTAGCTTCTAGGCTGAATAATTACGGGTTGAAATTGGAAATCAATGATCTCTTCAAGCATCGCTGTATAAGTGAATTAAGCAGTTATATCAAAAATACAAACAGTACTGCCGAGCAAGGAATCGTAGAAGGAGAAGTAAAACTTACCCCAATACAAGTATGGTTTTTCGAACAGAAATTTACAGATATGCATCATTTCAATCACTCGGTCATGCTTCACAACAGAGAAGGTTTTGACAATGATGCTTTAAGAAAGGCATTCACAAAAATTGTGGAGCATCATGATGCCCTGAGAATGGTATATAAATTCGAAGAAAACAGCGTAAAACAGTACAATAGAGGCTCTAGCGACAATATGTTTGACTTGCAGATATTTGATCTGGTTGAAGAGTCAAATTATATGTTAAGAATCGAAGAAGAAGCAAATAAGATTCAATCTAGTATTGACTTGGAAACTGGCCCTCTTATTAAATTAGGAGTGTTCAAAACAGAAGAAGGGGATCATTTACTGATAGTTATTCATCATCTTGTGGTAGATGGGGTATCATGGAGAATCATATTTGAAGATTTGGCAACAGCATACAGCCAGGCTCAAGAAGGAAAAGAAATAAAGTTACCGCGGAAGACTCAATCATTCAAAGAATGGGCAGAAAAATTATTAACCTTTGCAAATAGTAAAGAGATTTTAGAACAGATGGGCTATTGGGAACGCCTTGAACAAATTGAAGTAAAACCTTTACCTAGAGAGAGAGAAATCCAATCAAATAAGAGAAAAGATACTAAGATATTGCCAATGGTTCTGGAAGTTGAAGATACGGAAAAACTATTAAAACATGTAAACCAGGCCTACAATACTGAAATAAATGATATATTGCTAGTAGCTCTGGGGTTAGCTGTAAAAGATTGGACAGGAGAAGATGTGATAGCTATAAGCCTTGAAGGGCATGGACGTGAGAATATTATAGAAGATGTAAATATAACTAGAACTGTAGGTTGGTTTACGTCACAATACCCTGTGATTTTTGATATGAGCAGTTCAGAAGATATTTCACATATCATAAAAGCAGTGAAAGAAGAGTTAAGACGGATACCAGATAAAGGAATAGGTTATGGAATTCTTAGATATCTTACTCAAAAAAGTAATCAAAAGCATAAATTATCTATGCATCCAGAAATAAGTTTAAACTACTTAGGTCAGTTTGACATGGATGTAAATACAGGCATATTTAATATTTCTAACGCGTCTACAGGTTTAGCTATGAGCTCTGAATTCGAAAGAAATCATGCTATTGACGTAAATGGAATGATTGTGGGTGGCAGTTTAAGGTTAGATTTTAGTTATAATATGCATGAATTTAGCCATGATACTGTACAGCATATAGTCGATAGTTATTCTAAAAACATTAAAAACATAATAGACCATTGTATGCAACAACAAGAAATTGATATGAGTAAAATGAAGCAATTTGAAAAAATTTATCCATTGTCTCCAATGCAACAGGGAATGTTGTTTCACTACTTAAAAGACACGAAGAGTATAGCAAACTTCGAACAATCAGAATTACATTTGGCAGGCAATCTTGACATAGACTTATTTGAAAAGAGTCTAAACTTACTTGTTCAAAGATATGATATTTTGAGAACAAACTTTGAGTATGAAAAACTACAGATTTCAAGACAAGTTGTTTATAAAAATAAAAACCAAAAAATATATTTTGAAGATTTATCCATGTTTGAGGAAAATGAAAAGCTTTCCTATATAACTAAATTTAAAGAAATAGATTTAGAAAGAGGATTTGATTTAGCTAAAGATAACCTCATGAGAATAGCTATACTTAAAATCGATCAGGAAAATTACAAGATGATCTGGAGTTTTCATCATATAATAATGGATGGTTGGTGTCTTGGAATTATTTTCAAAGATTTGTTGATGATTTATCAAGCATTGAAAGTAGGGAAAACTGCCAATTTAAGTAAAGCATATCCGTTTAGTAGTTATATAGATTGGCTACAAAATCAGGATCAAGAAGAAGCTTTCGAATATTGGCAAAACTATCTTGAAAATTATGAGCAGCAGGCTTTACCTTTAGGATATAATATAAATTTACGAAATAGAGAATATGCAAAAAATGAACATGTATTTAAATTTGATGGAGGTTTAGCAAGGAGTATGAAGAATATCGCAAAAAATTGTGATATTACCCTTAATACATTAATTCAGGCGCTATGGGGTATACTCTTGCAAAAATATAACAATACAGATGATGTGGTATTTGGTGCGGTAGTTTCGGGCAGACCGCCAGAGATTCAAGGGATAGAACAGATAGTTGGCTTATTTATAAATACTATTCCAGTGCGTGTAAGATATAAAAAAGGAGAAAGCTTTGCCGAAGTTGTGAAACATCTTCAAGAGGGTGTAGTGTTATCAAGAAAATATGAGTACAGTTCTCTAGCGGAAATACAGTCCAACACAGCATTAAAGCAAAATCTTGTAAACAATATAGTCGTATTTGAAAATTATCCTGTAGATAAGGAAATGAAAAATTTAGGAATTGAGAATATTGGTTTTGAAATGAAAAGTCTGGAATCCTCTGAGCAGACAAACTATGATTTTAATATAATACTTTCACCTGATGGAGATGGATTGGTAACAAAATTTAGCTATAATACTTTTGCTTATGATGCTATTTTTATTAAGAGAATGGAAGAACATTTTAAAAATGCTATCAAGGCAGTTGTAGAAAATCCAGACATATGTGTGGAAGATATAGAAATACTTAGCCATGAAGAAAAAGATCAAATTCTATGCGATTTTAATAATACTTATGCAGATTACCCGAGAGATAAAACAATACATAAATTATTTGAAGAACAGGTTGAAAAAACCTCAGAAAACTTAGCAGTAGTATCGCGTACTTGCGAAGAAGAAAAACAACTAACTTATAGAGAGTTAAATGAAAAAGCCAACAGTCTAGCAAACATTTTAAGAGAAAATGGAGTAAAAGAGAATATATTAGTGGGAATAATCGCTGAAAAATCATTAGAGATGATCGTCGGGGTTATGGCAATACTTAAAGCAGGTGGAGCATATCTTCCTATAGATCCAGAGTATCCACAGGATAGAATCAAATTTATGTTAGAAGACTGTTCTGTAGACATATTACTTAAACAAGGGGAATTAGAACAAAATATTGAGCATAACTGTAATGTAATAGACATTTTAGATGAGACATTATATCAAATTAACAAAGAAAATTTACAAAATATAAATACCCCAAGAAGTTTAGCTTATGTAATTTATACATCAGGTTCTACAGGAAAACCAAAAGGAGTAATGGTAGAGCATAAAAATATAGTCAGACTTGTTAAAAATCCTAATTACATCGAATTTGAGCCAGGAGATAAAATATTACAAACAGGTACTTTGGCTTTTGACGCGTCTACTTTTGAGATTTGGGGAGCTTTATTAAATGGTTTAGAACTTCATTTGGGTTCAAAAGATCTCATATTAAGACCAGAAGAAATGGCTAAGTATCTGGTTAACAATCAGATTAGTAGTTTGTTTCTCACAACAGCTTTATTTAACGTAATGTCAGAAGAAAAACCTGATATGTTTGAGACACTTAAGTTTTTATTAACAGGTGGAGAAGCAGCATCATTTAAACATTTCAATCAGGTTAGAAGAGAATGTAAAGATTTAAAGATTGCTAATATATATGGTCCAACAGAAAATACAACATTCTCAACTGTTTTCTTTATGAACGAGGAGTGTTCAGGAAATATTCCTATAGGTAAATTAATTAATAACACTACAGGGTATGTTGTTGATAAAAATAATAAGTTATCTGCAATTGGAGTTTGTGGAGAGCTATGTTTAGGTGGAGATGGATTGGCTCAAGGCTATTTAAATAATCCAGAGCTTACTG
The DNA here is from genome assembly GCA_023128035.1 of Halanaerobiales bacterium. The sequence goes on from JAGMES010000079.1 coordinate 8,991, forward strand.
CAGAAAAGTTTATCCAAAATCCATTTGTTGATAATCCTTTTGGGATTATCTTAGGAGAGAGACTATATAGAACAGGAGATTTAGTAAGATGGCTTCCAGATGGAAACATAGAATTTTTGGGAAGAATTGACCATCAAGTAAAGATCAGAGGCTTTAGAATTGAGCTTGGTGAAATAGAAAATAGCTTATTGAACTATGAAGATATAAAAGAAACTATAGTAATAGACCGAAAAGATGAGAAAGGCAATAAATATTTATGTGCTTATGTAGTATCAGATCAGGAAGTTACAGTAGGGGACTTCACTCCGAAGGAGTTGAGAGAATTCTTATTAAAAAATTTACCAGAATACATGATTCCATCATATTTTGTACAACTAGATAAAATGCCTTTAACAGCAAATGGTAAGATTAACCGAGAAGCACTTCCTGAACCTGAAGGAAACGTCATAGTAGGAACTGAATACGAAGCTCCACAAAATAAAATTGAGAAAAATTTAGTGGAAATATGGAAAGATGTATTAGGAATAGAGAAGGTAGGAATTAATGATAACTTCTTTGAATTAGGAGGACATTCTTTAAAGGCTACGGTTCTTATATCAAAAATACACAAAAAATTAAATGTAGAAATTCCTCTTCGGCAGGTATTTATATCCCCAACAATCAAAGAACTGTCAAACTTTATTATAAAGGCAGATGAGAGTACTTATTTAGTAATTGAACCAATCGAAGAGATAAGGGAATATTATCCTATTTCATTAGCACAAAAACGGTTATATATGGTTAATCAATTAAATGTCGATGATCTTAGTTATAATATGCCTGCTATGTATATCATTGAAGGTAATTTAGAACTAGATAGATTGGAAGTAGCATTTAAAAATTTGATTAACCGACATGAATCTTTACGAACCTCATTTAAAACTATGAATGGTGAACCTGTTCAAATTATACACGAAGATGTGAATTTTGAGATAAAGTATAGCGATCTAACTGATTGTGCAATGGATGAAATAAAAGCAACTACTAGGATAAATAGTTTTATGAGACCATTTGATCTTGAAATAGCACCATTGCTAAGAGTAGAAGTGGTTCAATTTAACGAGGAATATCTCCTGATGCTAGACCTGCATCATATTATTGCTGATGGAAGTGCCATGAATATATTAATTGCTGAATTTGTTAAACTTTATCAAGGAATCGAATTATCTAAACTGAAACTTCAATATAAGGACTTTGCAGTATGGCAATCCCGTCTATTTGAAGAAAATGTAATGGCGAAGCAAGAAGACTATTGGTTAAATAATTTAAAGGATTTACAGTATACTGAGCTTCCAGCAAAAACTGCAGGTTCAATAAAGAGTAATGTTGGTGCACAAAAACAATTTGACATAGGAGCTGAATTGGTAGAGAAGATAGATGAGTTTTGTGCTAAACATAATGTGACTAAATTTATGTTTATGTTGGCTGTATTTAAAATTGCAATTTTTAGAAAGATAGATCAGAAAGATCTTTCAATCGGTATTCCTATTGCAGGTAGGAATAAATCTGAATTGCAAGATTTGATTGGGCTTTTCTTGAACTTACTAATCATTCGTTCTGAGATTAGAGATGAGATGAGTTTTAATGAATATTTATATCAGATTAAAGAAGTAACAACGGGAGCTTTTGAAAATCAGGATTATCCATTTGACATGTTGGACTTGAAAAATAGAGAGGTAAATAACTATCAAGGTGCTTCATTATTCTCAATTCTCTTTAACTATCTACCATACTTTGGTGACGATGGTCAAACTTTAACAGAGTTCACTATCCGACCATATTCAGTTGAAAAAGTAGAAGCAAAATATGATCTTACATTATATGTTTCAGAGAGACAGGAGGATATACATTTAAGCTTAGTATATAAACGCGATAAATATGAGGATTATATTATCGAAGCGATTCCAGTAGAAATTGAAAAGATTATTAACATTGTTTTGGAGAATGAAGAGAGTGTAATTACTCAAATAGTATTAACTGACTCAAATTCACTGATGGAAGATTTCGATGACCTTTTCAGTGATGACAATTTTGATGAATTCGACTTTTAGTAAGGAGGTTATAAGATGGCTTTACAAAATAGAATTTCAAAGATTGCGCAAAAAATGCCAGATAAGATTGCTATCAAACATGGAAATAGAGAAGTGCCTTATTATGAATTAGAGAACTATTCAAATCAAATAGCTAGTTTCTTTCAAAGCCAGCTAACTGAGAACAAAAACGTTATACTTTTATTAGACAGAAGTCCTGAGCTAATCTTTTCAATGTTGGGTATTCTTAAAATTGGTGGAATCTTTGTTCCACTAGATTTAAAACACCCGGAGAATAGATTAAACATAATGATGAATGAAGTACAATCCAATTGGATTGTGCTTCATTCCAAAAATTTGGCTAAGGTAGATCGAATTATAAAAGATTGGGATCGAAAAATCAATGTTTTACTTTGGGATTCGGAGAAAGTAGTGGAGGATGAATATAACAACTTAAATATTTACAGATTATCTGAAGATCAATCTCAAGAGTATGAAGAGGTAGAAGCTAAAAATTGCTATATCTACTTTACTTCCGGCTCAACCGGTACCCCAAAAGGAATATTGGGTCGCCATAAAAGCTTAGAACATTTTATTGCCTGGGAGATCAAAGAATTTGGAATAAATCAAGAATTTAATATCAGTCAGCTAACTTCACCTTCTTTTGATGCTATTTTAAGAGATATTTTTACAACTTTATCTATCGGAGCAACAATCTGTATACCTGAGAATGAAGATATAATCTTAAATCCGCAAAGGTTAATCGAGTGGATTGATTTAAATCAAATTACTTTGATTCATATGACACCAGCTTTGTTTAAAAGTTTAGTAAGTGAATTAAATGACCCAGAGTTATTTCAAAGTTTAAAATATATTCTCATGGCTGGTGAAAAATTGCGAGGAAACGATGTTAAGAAATTTATTGAACTATTTAGCGCGCGCGCGCGTAGCAGAATTCAATTAGTGAATCTTTATGGTACTACTGAGACTACCTTAATTAAGTTATTTTACAAAATTAAAGAAGAGGATAGATTTAAAGCTAACATTTCTGTAGGACATCCAATTGATCGTACACAAGTTTTAGTTTTAAATAACAATATGCTAATTTGTGATCCTGGTATTGTTGGTGAAGTATATATAAGGACACCGTTTATTACTTCTGGTTATTATAAAAGCCCAGATGCTACTAAAGAAGTTTTCTTAATAAATCCATTTACCAATAATCCTAGAGATATTATTTATAAAACAGGGGATTTAGGTAGAATGCTGTCTGATGGAAATTTAGAGATTATCGGAAGAATTGATCATCAGGTGAAAATTAGAGGTATGAGAGTAGAACCTGGGGATATTGAATTTAAGGTGTTGGCCCATGATGCTATCCGAGACACGATTATAATAGATCGCGAAGATGAAAATGGTGAAACATATCTTTGTGGTTATATCATTTCTGATCAAGAAATTTCTATCTCAGAAATGAGACAGTTTTTAGAAAAAGATTTACCTGATTATATGATCCCTACATATCTTGTGCGTTTAGATAAGATGCCATTAAATCCTAATGGTAAAATCGATAGAAATGCATTACCTGAGCCAGATAAAAATATTGATACTGGAGTAGAATATGTAGCACCTGATAATGAGATAGAAGAAAAACTTGTTAAGATATGGTCTGAAGTTTTAGGTAGAGTGAAGATTGGAATCTATGATAATTTTTTTGATCTTGGAGGACATTCTTTAAAAGCTACTTCTGTGGTCTCTAAAATCTATCAAGAATTTGAAGTAAATATAGCTCTCCGTGAAATGTTTAAAGAGCCGACGATAAAAGCTCTTGGAAAATATATTCAACGAGCTGAAAAAAGTAGTTATGCTTTCATCCCAGTCACTCATGAGAAAGATTTCGATGGTGGGTGTTATCCAGTCTCTTCAGCTCAGAGGAGATTATATCTTCTTAATCAATTAGATATAACCAGTACAAATTATAATATGCCTCAGGCAATGTTAATTGAGGGTGAGATTGACAAAGAAAAACTTCATGTTGCTTTTTTAAGACTTATCAAAAGACATGATTCATTACGAACCTCTTTTGAGTTAAGAGAAGGTGAAGTAGTACAGCTCATCCATCAGGATGTTGACTTCTATATTCAGAGTTATGAAATTGAATCTCAGGCTGATTTCAAGAAAGAAGTTCAGCATTTAGTTAATGAGTTTGTGAAACCCTTTGAGTTGAGTAAGGCGCCCTTATTAAGGGTAGGATTAGCTAAGTTTAGAGGAACTAAAGATAAATATGTCTTACTCTATGATATGCATCATATTATTTCAGACGGTACATCACTATTTATTTTGATAAATGATTTTATAGCTTTATATCAGGGTAAAGAATTGCCTGACTTAAGGATTCAGTATAAAGACTTTACTATTTGGCAAAACAATTTATTTAATTCTGATAAAATTAATGATATGGAAGAATACTGGCTCAATCACTTCGGTATAGATCAGGATGAGATTCCAGTCCTTAATCTGCCAACAGATTATCCTAGAGCAGCAGAATTAAATTTTGAGGGAAATCAATTTGATTTTAACATTGGAAAAGAATTGACTGAAAAAGTAAATAAATTGAGTAAAGAGACTCAAACAACTCTTTATATGAGTCTACTTGCAGCATATAATCTTCTTCTTTCAAAATATTCAGGACAAGAAGATATAATTGTGGGTTCTCCAATCTCTGGGCGTCTGAATGTTGATCTTGAACAAATAATTGGGATGTTTATAAACACCCTAGCGATGAGAAATAGACCAAAAGGTAATCTATCGGTTAGAGAATTTTTAGCTGATGTCAAAGATAATGCTTTACAAGCTTATGATAATCAGGATTATCAATTTGAAATGCTGGTAGATAAGTTGGATTTACAGCGTGATATGAGTAGAAACCCATTATTTGATACAATGTTTGTTTTACAAAACTTTAACAGTTCGATTACTGCAGAGGTTAGCAGTCTAAAAGTAAGTACTATTGAATTTGAAAATCCGGTGTCTAAATTTGATCTAACTTTGAAAGTTACTGAAATTCCAGGAGATATTCACTTTAGATTTGAATATTGTACTAAACTTTTTAAACAAGAAACTATTGAAAGACTATCCGAGCATTTTATAAATATTTTAAATGTTATTGTCGAAAATCCCGATATAAAACTTAGAGATATAAATATTATTTCTAATCAAGAGAGAGACCAATTACTCTATGAATTTAATAATTCCCAGATAGAAACTTTGCAAATCTCAAAGAATAAGACTATTCATCAGTTATTTGAAGAACAGGTTAAAAAAACACCAGAAAATATTGCAGTAGTATCGCGTACTTGTGGAGAAGATAAAGAATTAACCTATAGAGAGCTTAATGAAAAAGCAAACCGATTAGCTAGAACCTTAAGAGAGAATGGAGTAAACGCAGATAGCATAGTTGGAATATCAGTAAACCGTTCTTTTGAGATGATGATCGGGATATTAGGAATACTTAAAGCAGGTGGTGCTTATCTACCTATAAATCCTGATTACCCTGAGGAACGCGTCGGATATATGCTAAAAGATAGCGGTACAGATATTTTATTGACACATGAGTATTTGATAAATGAAGTTCCATTTAGGGGTCAAAGTATTGCATTAGAGGATGAACAAATATATCTTAAATCCGGCTCAAACTTAGAATCTATAAAGAATTCGCAAGGTTTAGCGTATATAATCTATACTTCTGGCTCTACTGGAAAGCCTAAAGGGGTTATGATATCTCACAAGGCTCTAAATAATTTTCTGTGTAATATATATAGTTGCTTTGGTGAGAATGTGGGAATAAAAGATAATTGTCTGAGCTTGACTAATATCTCCTTTGACGTAAGTATATGTGAACTATTTATGCCTCTAATTTTTGGAGCTACTCTGGTGCTTTATGACAATGAAATGATACCAGATATTCATAATTTGGTTAGAACTATTTTAGATAAAGAGATAACCTTTGCTTATATCCCTCCAACTATATTAAGAGAGGTTTATGAACGATTAAGCAATGAAAAAGTCAAACTTAACAAAATGCTGGTAGGGGTAGAGTCAATTAAGGATTATGTATTAGAAGATTATATGAAATTAAATGACAATATGCAAATCATAAACGGCTATGGTCCTACAGAAGCTACAATTTGCACAACCTTCTATAAATATGGTCAAATAGCACCTGTAGGTAGAAATGTTCCAATAGGTAAACCTCTGGCTAATACACAAATATATATATTGGATCAATACTCAAATCCTGTGCCTATGGGCACTGTGGGAGAATTGTGTATCTCAGGAGATGGTTTAGCAGAAGGCTATCTAAACAGAGAGGATTTGACAACAGAAAAATTTGTACCCAACCCATTTATCTTTGGTATGAAAATGTACAAAACTGGAGACATGGCGCGTTTATTACCTGATGGAAATATCGAATTTTTGGGGAGAATAGATCATCAAGTGAAGATACGTGGATATAGAATCGAACCAGGAGAGATCGAATGCCAGTTATTAAATTATGACTCAATTAAAGAAGCGATAGTGGTAGATAGAGAAGATAAAAATGGAGAAAAATATTTGTGTGCATATGTAGTATCAGAAAAAGAAGTAACAGTAGGGGACTTCACTCCGAAGGAATTGAGAGAATTCTTATTAAAAAGTTTACCAGAGTACATGATTCCATCATATTTTGTACAATTAGATCAAATGCCATTAACTGCAAACGGTAAAATTAGCAGAAAATCTCTTCCGGAGCCTGAAGGTAACATCGTAGTAGGCACTGAATATGAAGCGCCACGAAATGAAACAGAAGAAAAATTGGCAGATGTATGGAAAAAGGTATTAGGAATTAAGAAAGTAGGTATCAATGATAATTTCTTTGAACTTGGAGGGCATTCCTTAAAAGCTATAGTGCTTGTTTCAAAAATACACAAAGAATTCAATAGTGAAGTACCTTTAAGCGAAATGTTTAAACGACCAACAATTAAAGAACTCGCAACTTATATACAAAAATCTGATAAAAAAATATTTACAGCTATACAGCCTTTAGAGGAAAAAGAATATTATAAAGCCTCTTCAGCACAGAAAAGAATGTACATGCTTCAGCAATTTGATTTAAGCAGCACTAGCTATAATATACCAGCAGTATTTGAGATTGAAGGAAATTTAAATTATGAAAGATTGAAAAATGCATTTAAAACATTAATTGAAAGACATGAGACTCTAAGAACGAGTTTTGAAACACTAAACGATAAAGTAATTCAAAGAGTACATAAAAAAGCAGAATTAAAAGTAGAGATTCTAGATAATATTGAACAATCAAACAAAATTATTGATGAGTTAGTTCAGAAGTTTATAAAAACCTTTGACTTAAGTAAAGCACCATTATTTAGAATAGGAGTTATAAGAGTAGCTGAAGAGAAGTTCATACTTATGTTTGATATGCACCACATCATATCTGATGGTATATCTATGGGAATACTTATTAGTGAATTTGTAGATCTTTATGAAGGTAAAAAATTAGATGAATTAAAAATTCAGTACAAGGATTATGCAGATTGGCAAAATAAACTTATTACAAGTGATGTAATGAAAGAACAGGAAGAGTATTGGCTAAATAAGTTTAGTGATCACCAGAACGGTGGGCAAATATCAGTATTAAATCTACCAACTGATTATCCAAGACCAGTTATCCAAAGTCATAAAGGTGACAAGCTAAATTTCATAGTAGAGGAAAAATTGACAAAAGAACTTAATAGATTAGTCAAAGAAACTAATAGTACTATGTATATGGTTCTTTTATCAGGAATTAATATTTTATTGTCTAAATATAGTAATCAAGAAGATATCATTATAGGAAGTCCAATCGCAGGTAGACCACATGCAGATTTAGAAAAAATTATCGGAATGTTTATAAACACACTGGCAATGAGAAATAATCTAGCAGGAAATAAGACTTATAAAGAATTTTTGAAGGAAGTAAAAGAAAATGCATTAGAAGCTTATGAACATCAGGATTATCAATTTGAAGAATTGGTAGATAAATTAAACCTGCACAGGGATATGAGTAGAAATCCACTATTTGATGTAATGTTTGTGCTACAAAATATTGATAAAATTCAAATTGATTATAATGAATTAAAGACTACACCATATAAATTAGAAAGTACTATTGCAAAATTTGATTTAACTCTTCATGCTATTGAGATAGACGAGAAAATTAATTGTTCTTTTGAATATTGTACAGATTTATTTAAGTCAGAAACTATTGAAAGATTAGCAAAACATTATCTGAATATACTTCAAACAGTTGTTGAAAATCCAGAGATACATATTGCTAAGATTGAACTACTTTCAGAAGAAGAGAAACAACATTTATTGTATGAAATTAATGATACAGATGCAGATTATCCAGAGTTAATCACAATCCAACAAATATTTGAAAGACAGGTAGCTAAAACTCCAGATAAATTAGCTGTAGTTTTTGAAGATCAACAATTATCTTACAGAATGCTGAATGAGAAAGCTAATCAATTAGCTCGGTGTTTAAGAAATAATGGTGTAAAGGCAGATACGATTGTGGGAATTATGTTAAACCGTTCTCTTGAGCTAATCATTGGGATAATGGGGATTTTGAAAGCAGGAGGGGCTTATTTACCAATTGATCCTACGTATCCTGAGGATAGAATCGAATATATGGTTAAAGATAGCGAGATTGATTTATTGTTAACAGAAAGAGGATATCTAAGCAATGTAGATTTTTCAGGAAAAATATTGGATGTACAGGATGAAAATATTTTTACAGGTGAAAGCTCGAATCTGGATGTGATCAATCAATCTCATCATCTGGCATATATAATTTATACTTCTGGCTCAACAGGTAAACCTAAAGGGGTAATGATTGAACATAGGAATCTGGTGCGTCTCTTATTTAATGACCAATTCCAATTTGATTTTAATGAAGAAGATGTTTGGACTATGTTCCATTCTCAATGTTTTGATTTTTCAGTATGGGAGATATTTGGAGCATTATTGTATGGTGGTAAATTAGTTGTTATTCCAAAACTAAGTGCTCAAAATCCAGATGATTATTTAGAAATATTGCTAAAAGAAAAAGTAACAGTTGTTAACCAGACACCAACTGCATTTTATAATCTTAGTAATGTGGCGATGGATTCAAATAAAAAAGATTTGAAAGTAAGATATATTATATTTGGAGGAGAGGCACTAAAATCAGTAATGTTAAAAGCTTGGAAGGAAAGGTATCCTAAGACAAGATTAATCAATATGTATGGAATCACAGAGACCACTGTACATGTGACATTTAAAGAGATTGTTGAAGAAGATATTGAAAGAAAACTAAGTAATGTTGGTAAACCAATTCCAACACTGAAGGTATATATTCTGGATAAACACAAACATCTTTTACCATATGGAGTACCAGGTGAGTTATGTGTTACAGGTGCAGGAGTGGCGCGAGGATATTTAAATCGACCTGAGTTGACAGAGAAGAAATTTATCAAAAATCCATTTAAGATCAATGATTTTGAGGAAAGACTATATTGTTCAGGTGATTATGCAAGACTCTTATCTGATGGAAATATAGAGTATCTTGGTAGAATTGATCGGCAGGTAAAGATAAGAGGTTTTAGAATCGAACTTGGAGAGATAGAAAATCAATTGCTAGATTATAATCCAATCAAAGAAGCAATAGTGGTAGATCAAGAGGATAAAAATGGATCAAAATATCTTTGTGCATATGTAGTATCAAGTAATAAAGTAACAGCAGGGGAATTAACTCCGAAGGAGTTGAGAGAATTCCTACTAAAAAGTTTACCAGAATATATGATCCCATCATACTTTGTTCAATTAGATGAAATACCAATAAATGCAAATGGTAAGGTTGATCGAAGAGCACTTCCAGAATCAGAAGGTAAGATTGTGGTAGGAACTGAATACGAAGCTCCAAGAAATGAAATTGAAGAAAAATTAACAGAAGTGTGGAAAGAGGTCTTAGGAGAAGTAGTAGTAAAAGATAAAATAGGTATCAATGCTAACTTTTTTGAACTAGGAGGACATTCATTAAAAGCAATAATATTGTTAGCTAAAATGCATAAAGCACTGAATGTAGAAGTTCCATTTAACCAGGTTTTCAAAACTCCTACAATAAAAGAACTTGCACAATATATTAAAAAGGCAGAAGAAAATATCTATTCTTCAATACAGCCTGTAGAAGAGTCTGAATATTATCCTGTGTCTTCATCTCAAAAAAGGATACACATTCTATGGCAGATTGATGGAAATTCATTGGCTTATAACATGCCATCAGCAATGATTCTCGAAGGTGAGTTGGATAATATCAGATTTGAAAAAACTATAGAGAAACTTGTTCAGCGACACGATGCTCTCAGGACATCCTTTAGAATGATTAATGGGGAAGTCATGCAGGAGATTCATAAAGAAGTTGATATTGATATAAGTTATCAAAAAGTAAATGAGAGTGAACTAAAAGAGGCAGCAACCAACTTTATAAGACCTTTTGATCTAAGCAAGGCACCGTTACTTAGAGTTGTTCTCATGAAATTTGGATTTAATAAACATCTGCTCTTATTCGATATGCACCATATTGTTTCTGATGGAGTCTCAATGACTATTCTGACAAGAGATTTTAACAGTCTGTATGAGGGTACAGAATTGCCAGAGTTGAAGATACAATATAAAGATTATGCATCATGGCATAACTCTTTGATGGAATCAGAGCTTATGAAGGAAATGAGTGAATATTGGATAAGAAAATTAGATAACTTTACCTATACTGAGTTACCTACTACAAATATCTCTTCCAACAAACAATTAGATGGAAGAACAAAGCAGACAGTGCTGAATGAAATATTAACAGAACAAATTAATGAGTTTTGCATAAATCATAAAATATCTAAATTCATATTTATGTTATCCACTTTCGAAATAGTAATAATGAAAACAATTAATCAGAATGACATTACCATAGGAATTCCTGTTGCAGGTAGGAGACATGAAGATCTGCAAAATATAATAGGTGTCTTTTTGAATGTTCTGGTCACTCGCAGCAAAATTGAGAATAATGCAACTTTCAAGGATTACT
>JAGMES010000008.1 GCA_023128035.1 Halanaerobiales bacterium
GTGGGGGTAGAATCCCCTACTGAAGTCCCAATGTTCAGCTTAAGCTGGACGAGTTCACTTCGACTTTAAGGGGGAAAGAGTGGAAATGTTACAAATAAAAGTTCAACCAGTTCAAAGGGTGGAAGGAGAAGTTAGTATTCCTGGTGATAAATCCATTTCTCATAGGTCTATTTTGTTCGGAGCATTAACTAATGGAAGAGTAGAGATTGATAATTTTCTCATGGGTGAGGATTGTTTGCATACAGCAAAATTGATTCAAGATTTAGGAGTATCTGTGACGGTGAATCCTTCTATTAAGCAAGTAATTGTAGAAGGGGTGGGAAAAGATGGGCTCAAAGAATCCAACAAGGTTTTAAATGTTGGAAATGCTGGAACATTGATTAGAATTGGTTCAGGCCTTCTTGCAGCTTGTCAAATGTTTTCTGTTGTTACAGGAGATGAATCCATTCGAGGGAGACCAATGAGGAGAATTGTTGAACCTTTGACACGAATGGGGGCACGGATTTGGGGACGTGAAGAGAATTCACTTGCGCCTTTAGCCATTCAGGGTGGCAGATTACAAGGGTACACTCATATTTCAAAACATGCCAGTGCTCAGGTTAAATCAGCTATTCTTCTTGCAGGTCTTTTAGCAGAGAGTGGTGAGACAGTGGTTAAAGAACCTACTAAATCTCGTGACCATACTGAAAGGATGCTGAAATATCTTGGTGCAGATTTAGAAGTAGATGATAATACAGTTCAAATTAAACCACAAAATTATTTGCAAGCGAGACCTATCTATGTTCCCGGAGATATTTCATCTGCTGCTTTTATTCTAGCAACTGCAATTTTAAAGACAGATTCAGAAGTAGTTATTAATAATGTCGGATATAATCCAACTAGAAATGGAATTATTCAGGTTCTCAAAATGATGGGAGGAGAGATTCGGATTTTTAATCAGCGTGAAGTAAATGGTGAACCTATTGTTGATTTAAGAATTACTCCATCTCAGTTGCATGGAATTCAATTAAACGGTTCTTTAATACCTAATGTTATTGATGAGATACCTATTATTGCTGTTCTTGCAACACAGGCTCATGGCAAAACTGTAATTTCTGAAGCGCAAGAACTACGGGTGAAAGAAAGTGATCGTATTCGAACGATTGTTGCTGGTTTACAAAAATTAGGTGCCAAAGTGGAAGAACGCTCAGATGGTATGATTATTGAAGGGCCGATTCAGCTAAAAGGTGGAGAGGTAGAAAGCTATGGAGATCATCGTATCGCAATGAGTCTGGTTGTTGCAGGGCTGGTAGCCGATGATGAGACTTTAATTAGGGATACAGATTGTATTAATACTTCATTTCCTGGTTTTATAGAGATTATACAAAGGATTACAGGTAAAAAGGCAATTTTTGAGATACATATAGAGTAGTTCAGTATTCCATAATTTACATAGAGGAATTGCTGGATTTATCATTTTCACCATGCTATAATTACACATGTTGAGAGGGTACTGTTTGGAAAAGAGTAGCTATTGCTTTGAAAAGCACTGTTCGTCTAGAACAGAATTAGCGAACTCTTTTCTTTTTCTTATTACGCACATGAGTTTTATAATATTTTGAAAGGAGGACCATGAACGTGTTTAAAGGAACTCGTATTGTAATTGTTCTTGTTGTTTTGGTTTTAGGACTTATTTCAATCTTTGGTGCTCAATATTTTATAAAAACGTATCGATTTGAAGAACCATTTAAAGAAAAGGTCCTCGCTATCGAAGGGATTGATCAGGTAAATCTGATTGATACAGAAGATGGAAAAAGAATTGTTCTAACTTTAGGCAATGCTGTAGTATTAGATGAGGCTTTTTTAAAGGTGGAGGAACTGGCCCATCAAAGTTTGAAAGGTAAAATTAAAATTGAAATTGAAGATCAAGCCAGTCCAACCATGAAAGATCTTTATCATGAGATGCATTTTGCAATTTATGAAGGGATAACCACTGGTTATTTCACACAGATGGTAAAAAGAATTAATGAGATTGGGGCTGAAAATCAAGTTCAGGATTTAGATATCAAGATAGATCAAAATTATGTATATCTGAAATTAGTGAAAAACGGGGAGATGTATTCTAAAATAGTAACTCGTAATTTAGGAAATTTAAGTTATATCGGAGATCAGGGAGGTGAATTCTGATGGTAAAAGAGGTTGGAATTGGCCTTGGTTTGGCGATTTTAATTTTTCTTGGATTTCAAGGGATAAATCTTTTTCCGTTTATCTTTTTTGTTGGAATGTCCTATGTACTTTTGACTATGTTAGATTCAAAAAATGGTGGAATTTCATCAAAACCGATTAGTAAACTTAAATCGAAAAAAACTTCTGATAGTATTCCAAAAGTTACGTTTGAGGATATTGGTGGTCAGGAAACAGCGAAAAAAGAGCTGATGGAAGCTTTGAATTTCATAAAAGATGCTGGTAAAATTAAAAAATTAGGGATTCGTCCTTTAAAGGGAATTCTTTTAAGTGGCCCTCCAGGTACTGGAAAAACTCTAATGGCTAAAGCCTCAGCTCAATTGACTGATTCGATCTTTTTTAGCGCTTCTGGTAGCGAATTTATTGAAATGTATGCAGGTGTTGGTGCTAAAAGGGTGCGTCAGCTTTTTTCTAAAGCAAGAGAGGCAGCAAGGAAAGCCAATTCAAATAATGCGATTATTTTTATTGACGAGATTGAAGTTTTAGGTAGAAAACGTGGTTCTCATTCTAGTCATATGGAATATGATCAGACACTGAACCAACTTCTAGTGGAAATGGATGGACTTTCTATTGATGATGAAGTGAAAATACTTGTTGTTGGTGCTACCAACCGAGCAGATATATTAGATCCAGCGATTCTCCGCCCAGGTCGTTTTGACAGAATTGTAAAAGTAGATTTGCCTGATAAGGAAGGTCGGAAACACATCTTAAATATTCACTTAGCAAATAAACCTTTGCATGAAGATGTGAACAGCGAAGATATTGCAAAAGAAACCTTTGGATTTTCTGGTGCTCACCTTGAAAGTTTGACAAATGAGGCCGCAATTCTGGCATGGCGTGAGAAAGAATTAAAAATTGGGCAGAAACATTTTAAAGAAGCGGTAGATAAAGTAATGATGGGGGAAAAGTTGAACCGCAAACCTCAGGTTGAAGAGTTGCGGCGAATTGCAATTCATGAAACTGGTCATGCATTGATCGGCGAAATGCTTCGTCCAGGCTCGGTTTCTACTATTACTATTACTTCTAGAGGCCAGGCTTTAGGCTATGTGCGTCATAATCCACAAGATGATATTTATCTTTATACCCAAACCTATCTTGAAGATCAGGTTGCTATTTGTATAGCAGGTGCTGCAGCTGAAGAGATGATTCTTGGGAACCGAAGTACTGGAGCTCGGAATGATTTTGAAAAAGCTACTGATCTGGCAAAACAGATTATTTTTTCTGGTATGACTTCTTTAGGTGTTGTTACTGAGAAAGATTTGCCAGCTAATTTAAAACATGAAGAAATGACTCGTATTCTTAAAGAACAAGAAGAAAGGGTAAAGAAAATTCTTGCCGATAAAACAGATGTAATTTTTTCTATTACGGAAAAGCTTCTTAAAGATGAAAGTTTTACAGGTGATGAATTACGAGAAATATTAAATGAAATTAAAGTTGCATAAAATAAACCCGGATTCAAAAAAAGTTGAATCCGGGTTTTATATATTGAGTAGCAGTTATTATTTCACTGAAGTCCTTCTAATAAATATGAAATAAATTTCCAATCGGTTTTATTGCTAATCTTTGGATCTACAATCAACATAATAGCTGGATATGAAAGACCAGATAACCATACACCTTTTATAGGAATTAGTTTATAAGGAATATCTTCACTATGAAAGTAAGCCGCTAATTGATAAGCTAGAGTAGAACCAAGTTGATTATATTCAATGAAAGCAGAATATTTTCCATGATGATGAATACCAAGAATAACGTCAGGATCAAACTCTTTTACATTTAAAATCTTTGCATTTTGTTTTACATAAGTTTCATTATCTTTTCTTGACAGAGCAAAACTTTTCAAATATTCTGAAATAGTAGTTGCTAATTTTAAGTTTAACTCTTTTTCTGCATTATCTTCTATAATAAATCCCGTATCAGAACCTCCATGCATTGGATCAATGTAAATAGCTCTCTCTTCTGCAAATATGTTTGCACTTAAACTAAGTACTATTAAAGCTACAAAAAATGTTATCAAGAACTTTTTCATCATAACTCCTCCTTTTTTACATCATTATACTAATAATTAAATTAAAAGTCAATAGTTATTGCCTAGTAGATTGTTCTATAATAATTTCTTAGCATAGATAAAAGGAGGATTATAGCAAACCCCGAATTAAATATTAGGATCTCAAACAATTACGCGCTATCTCAATGATTAAAGAAGGAGGAAAATAACTATGATTAGGTGGAAGATTGTTACAGATAATAGAGTAGGGATGGTTCATGATGTTTTAAGAATTTTTTCTGAAGAAGAGATCAGTATTATTTCTATGGAAGTGATACCTGAACAAATTCATATAAAAATTGAAGAGATAAATTTTGAGATTGTGAAGAAGTTATGGAATAGATTATATAGTATTCCTGGAGTTTCTGAAATATGTGACGTAGAAGTTTTACCTTATGAGGAGAGAGAACAACAGTTGCGTACTGTTCTTAATTCAGTCAGTGAAGGGATTATAGCTGTTAATCTTGATGGAATGATAAAAACTATTAATCCAGCTGCTGAGAAAATTATACTTAGATCTTCTGAGGAGTTATTAAACAAACCTATTCAAGAGGTGTTAGGTGAAAAGACACCTATCAGTTTAAGTTTGAAAAAGGGAAAGAACTATGATAATTTAGAGATACGGGTTAAAACTCCTCAAGGTAGAACTCATTATTTAACTAGTGGCTGTCCTATTCGAGATGAACAGGAAAATATAATTGGAGCAGTAGCGGTATTGAAAGATATTGATCAGGTAAGACAGTTAGTTTATAAAGTTACTCAACCTTCAATGATTACTTTTGAGGATATTATTTATCAAAGTAAGGAAATGGATCAGGTAGTTAAATTGGCTCAGAAGATTGCTTTGACTAATAGTACTGTTCTAATCCGCGGTGAGAGTGGCACAGGTAAAGAATTTTTTGCCAGATCTATTCATATGGCTAGTATGCGAGTGGATAAGCCATTCTTGCCAATTAATTGTGGAGCTTTGCCTGATTCTTTATTAGAAAGTGAACTATTTGGCTATGAAGAAGGGACATTTACTGGGGGGAGTAAAGGTGGGAAGCAAGGGCTTTTTGAACTGGCCCAAGGGGGTACACTTTTTCTTGACGAAATTGGTGAACTCCCAACAAAGTTGCAGGTTAAACTATTAAGAGTCCTTCAAGAAGGAAAAGTTCGGCGGGTAGGTGGTTTTAATGAACAGCCTATTGATGTAAGGATTATAGCTGCTACTAATAAAAATTTGGAGAAGATGATTGAACATAGTGAGTTTAGAGAAGACTTATATTATAGGTTAAATGTAATCCCTATTCATATTCCTCCACTTCGAATGCGTAAAGAGGATATTAATATTTTGGTTGAACATTTTTTAAAGACTTTTGTGGGAGAACTTTTGGAGATTGATGAAATGGCCTGGAAGGGTCTTATAGCATATGACTGGCCCGGAAATGTACGTGAACTGAGAAATGTTATCGAACGAGCAGTTCATCTAACAAATCATGATAAGATTTATTGGTCTGATCTTTTTCCTGAACATCCAGAGATTTTTCTTAAGAGTGAATCTGTCGAAATAAAAATTCATCAGATTTCAAGTTTTGAAGAAGTAGTAGGGATTGCAGAAAGGGCGCTACTAAAAAAAGTGCTCAAAGAATATCATAGTTCTAGACAAATGGCAAAAGTTCTAGGAGTTTCTCATACTACTGTTATAAATAAATTAAAAAAGCATGAGTTATTATGATGTTGTAAAGAAAAAATTACAAAGTGTAAAAAAAAATTTACTTAACAAATAGGTACTAACTCCAAGTTGTTTCAGCTTTAATTGAGTTAGCTGAAAAGGAATTTGTAAAAAAAAATTTACAAATTCAAACTTTTGTTTTAATTGACTAAATGGACAAACTTATGATAGCATTGGCTTTCTTGGCTTAATAGGTGATTTGGTATGAAATTTGCATACTCTAAGGGTAGATTAAGAAGTAAAATTTCGCTTTAATAGGAGGATATATTCATGACAAAGAAACATCATTGCAATGAAAATTGGGGTTTTGCAACTAAGGCCGTACATGTAGGTTCAGACCCTTGCCCTACAACAGGTGCACTCGCGGCTCCGATTTATCAAACTTCTACTTTTGTTTTTGAAAGTGCAGAGCAAGGAGCACGTCGTTTTGCAGGAGAGGAAGAGGGTTATATTTATACTAGACTTGGTAATCCAAGTCAACGAGCGTTAGAATTAAAGATAGCTAGCCTTGAAGGGGCTGATGATGCAATCGTAGTTGGTTCTGGTATAGCTGCTGTTTCTGGAGTTATCTTTAGTCTTACAAAACAGGGTGATCACGTTGTTTCTTCTGATTCTATTTATGGATGCAGTCATTCGTTTTTATCACATGTGATCTCTGATTACGGAATTAATACTACTTTTGTTGATGTCACAAATTTAGAAAAAATTGAAGCTGCAATTCAAGAGAATACAAAAGTTATCTATATTGAGTCTCCAGCAAATCCAACTCTAACTATAACTGATATCGAATGTGTAGTGGCTTTAAGTAAAAAGTATGGATGTAAAGTAGTTATTGATAACACCTTTGCTTCTCCTTATCTTCAGAACCCTCTGAAAATGGGAGTAGATGTAGTGTTACATAGTGCTACCAAATATATTAATGGACATGGTGATGTTATTGCTGGAATTATTTTAGGGGATCAAGAATTTATTGATGGTTGTAGAGGAAGAGCTATTAAAGATATCGGTGGTGTAATCAGCCCATTTAATTGCTTTTTGATTTCTCGAGGACTAAAAACATTGCCAATTCGGATGGAAAAGACTTGCGATAACGCAATGAAAATTGCTGAATATTTAGAAAGTCATCCAAAAGTAGAAAGAGTTTTTTATCCTGGTCTTAAGAGTCATCCACAACACGATTTAGCTAAAAAGCAAATGAGAGGTTTTGGTGGTATTATTGCTTTTGAACTAGAGGGTGGTTTAGAAGCAGGTAAAATTTTAATGAATAGTGTTGAAATGCTCAAATTAGCTGTTAGTCTTGGTGATCTGGATACATTGATGCAGCATCCTGCTTCCATGACTCATGCTGTTATTCCGCATGAAGAAAGATTAGCTGCAGGAATTACCGATGGCTTAGTTAGAATATCTGCTGGAATAGAAGATGTAGAAGATATTATTGCAGACTTAGAACAAGCTTTGGCTAAGTTGTAATTTTGTTATCTTTTTGCAAAAAAAGGCATCTCGCCTGAGGTGTCTTTTTTTACTTTTTCTATTGACTTTCTTTTAAAAAAAAATTACAATAAGAAAGATTGGATATGTTAAATGTAATAATGTAATGCACAATTCTAGGGTTAAGCCTTTTAAATATAGCACTAAAGTTAAAAGAGGTGATTATCTTGGTAAGAACAGATTTTGATCACAGTAAAACTCCGATTTTTTCTTATTTGCAAGAATATACTAAAAAAGGTATAATACCTTTTTCTGTTCCTGGTCATAAACATGGCAAAGGCTTAAGTGAGTTTACTAGTGTTTTGGGAGAAGAAATTTTAGCTATGGATATAAATAGTTCAGTAGAAGCAGATAATCTCGCCAATCCTACTGGTATAATTAAGGAAGCACAGGAGCTTTTAGCAGATGCCTTTGAAGCAGAAAGATCGTATTTTCTTATTAATGGTACGAGTGAAGGGGTACAAGTGATGATTCGCAGTGCCGTTAAACCAGGTGAACAGATCATCATTCCTCGGAATGCCCATAAGTCAACAGTTGGGGGATTAATTTTATCAGGTGCTGTTCCTGTTTATGTATATCCTGAAGTTGATGTTAAATTGGGAATTTCTACTGTGGTGAGTAGTTTAACGATTAAGGAAGCTTTTAAGCAGAATCCTTTTGCTAAAGCTGTATTTTGTATAAATCCCACATATTATGGTATGGTTTCTGATTTAAAGACTATTGTTCGCACAGCTCATCGAGAAGGAGCAGTAGTATTAGTAGATGAAGCACATGGTGTTCATATGGGTTTTCATGATGATTTTCCGTTGACAGGAATGGAAGTAGGAGCTGATATGTGTGCAGTTAGTCTTCATAAGACGGGAGGTTCTATGACTCAAAGTTCTGCTCTTTTATTAAGAGGAAATCGCATTTCTCCAGAAAATGTAATTCAAACTTTGAATCTTACCAGAACAAGTAGTCCTTCTTATATTTTAATGGCTTCTGTAGATGTAGCTCGAAAGCAATTAGCTCTTTATGGGGATGAAATATTAGATACGACGTTAGAATTAGCTCGTTATGCCAGAAATGAAATAAATCAGATTGAAGGCTTGTATGCTTTCGATCATAATTTAGTTGGAAAACAAGGGATTTATGATTTAGATGAGACCAAATTGAGTATTTATATTGGACGTTTAGGTATTACTGGTTTTGAAATAGAAAGAGAGTTGATGAATCGTTTTGGAATTGGCCTTGAAATGGCAGAACTAGATAATATTTTGGCATTAATTACGATTGGTGATAATAAGCAATCTGTTGAACGACTTATTGAAGCAATGAAAACTATTGTTAGTGAACGAGGGATTCGAGATACTAAAAAGTTAATAGAGTTACCAGAGATGCCAGATTTGATTGTCAGCCCTCGTGATGCATACTATGCAACAAAAAAGAAAGTTCTTATTGCAGATGCTGTAGGTGAAATTTCAGGAGAGATGTTGATGGCTTATCCTCCAGGTATTCCATTGATTTGTCCTGGTGAACGAATTACTAAAGATATTGTGAATTATGTAAAGATTTTAAAGGAACAACAAGCAAATTTGCAGGGTACTGCAGATCCGTATGTAAATTATATTCGGGTTTTGGGGCATGATTAGGAGCAAAATAGGTCAAAAGTAATAGCCTATTTTTTTACAGAAAATTTGACAGGACTTATGTACCATGTTATAATGTAAATAAATATATCTGTTGGATGAAAATTCAATTCGTTTTTTCAACTGCAGATTAGAGGACAAGTTCTACAATAGAATTTATGCAAAATTTGAGTATAAGTATTATTCCATCAGCAGAAAGAAGAGGAAGGCAAAAAAGGAGGGGGCTAAGTGGAAAGATCAAATATTGATCATCGAAGGACACCTTTGTTTTCTTGTTTGAAAGAATTTTCTGAAAAAGACATCGAACCTTTCTTTGTTCCAGGACACAAGTACGGTAGAGGTTTAAAGGAGTTTGTAGATTTTGTTGGTTCAGAGGTTTTGTCAATTGATATTCCTGGTCTACCAGAGACAGATAATCTTGCTAATCCATCTGGAGTTATACGGGAAGCACAGGAGTTGTTAGCTCATGCTTTTGGAGCCGATCAAGCTTATTTTTTAGTGAACGGAACCAGTGAAGGGGTTCAGGTGATGATTCGAAGTTCTATTAGACCTGGAGATAAGATAATTATTCCACGAAATGCGCATAAGTCT
This sequence comes from Halanaerobiales bacterium, assembly GCA_023128035.1. The sequence continues at coordinate 9,692 of JAGMES010000008.1, forward strand.
ACAGTGGGTGCTTTGATTATTTCTGGCGCTATACCTGTTTATGTTTATCCTGAGGTTGAATCTGAGCTAGGAATTCCTACTGTTGTTGATAGCTCAACTATCAAAAAAACTTTAAAAATGAATTCGGATATTAAAGCAGTATTTGTAATTAATCCTACTTATTATGGAATGGTTTCTGATTTAAGGTCTATTGTACGGATTGCTCATAAGGAAGGGGCCGTTGTGTTGGCAGATGAAGCACATGGTGCTCATATGCATTTCCATAGCGATTTTCCAATCACCGGTATGGAAGCGGGGGCAGATATGAGTGCAGCAAGTTTACATAAAACTTGTGGTTCTATGACTCAGAGTTCTGTATTATTATGTCAGGGAGATCATATTTCATCAAAGTGTGTAGAACGAAATTTAAATTTAACCAGAACAACTAGTCCATCTTATGTATTGATGTCTTCAGTTGACGTTGCACGTAAGCAGTTGGCTCTTCAAGGAAAAGAAATGCTAGGGAGGACTTTAGAGCTGGCGCGTTATGCTAAAAGTAGAATTAATGAAATTAAAGGACTTTATGCTTTTAATCAAAATGTAATTGGTAGATGTGGAGTATATGGCCTAGATGATACAAAGTTAGGAATTCACGTGAGTGGAATAAATATAACAGGCTTTGAGCTTGAAAGAGAATTAATGACTAGATTTGGTGTGGGTCTTGAAATGGCTGAATTGGATAATGTACTTGCTCTTATTACTCTTGGAGATTCTATAAATTCAATTGAAAAGTTGATAAATGCGTTACAGGCTATTGCAAAAGAACGCGGACTTCGAGAAATTGAAAAAATTACACAGTTCCCAGATATGCCAGATTTGATTGTTACTCCTAGGGATGCGTATTATGCTATAGATAAAAATATACCGCTGCATCTTGCAGTTGGAGAGATTAGTGCTGAAATGTTGATGGCTTATCCGCCTGGTATTCCAATTATTTGTCCAGGGGAAAGGATTACTCAAGAGATTGTCGATTATATCAAAATTTTGAAAGAACAACATGCTCATTTACAGGGCACTGATGATCCTTTAGCAAATTATATCCGTGTATTGAAGCATAGTTATAAGATTAAAAAAATCGGCTAGCCTCTTGAGGCAACCCGATTTTTTTTATTATTCAAATAATTTAATATGGAAATACTAAGCAGATAAACAGGACTTAGTAAGATGCTTAAAGAATTATTTGATAAGGAGAGTGAAATAATGAAAGCAGAAATAATCAATGTGGGAACAGAGTTGCTGCTGGGAGATATTGTAAATACGAATGCTACCTGGTTAGCGAATCAATTGAAAGGGTTGGGTATTGATCTTTATTATATTAGTACTGTTGGCGATAATCACATGCGGATGGAAGAAATCCTAAAAACCGCATATAATCGTTCTGATTTAGTGATTATTACTGGAGGGTTAGGCCCGACTGAAGATGACATAACACGAGAGATTTTGGCAAAAGTGGCAAAAAGACCACTCATTTTTTATCAAGATTTAGCTGATCAGATTGAGAAACGTTTCGCTAAATTTAAACGTAAAATGTCTACAAATAATCTCCGACAAGCTTATTTGCCTCAAGGGGCAGAAAAAATAGAAAATAGAGCAGGTACAGCACCTGGAATTTATTTGAAAGTAGAAGATACAATTTTTGTAGCGATTCCTGGTGTACCACGTGAAATGGAAATTAATTTTACTGAAGAAGTAGTACCACGGTTAAAAAAAGAAATTCCTCATGAAGAAGTTATTTTCTCTAAGATGCTTAAAATGTGTGGAATTGGTGAATCTTCAATGGAAGAAATGGTGAAAGATTTGATTCAGAAACAAACTGTGACAACAATTGCCCCATATGCTGGAAATTATGAAGTGTATTTAAAAGTGACTGCTAAAGCTCAAGATATCGATAAAGCGAAAGATATGATGTCAGGAACAATCGAAGAGTTATATCAACGATTGGGGTCATATATCTTTGGTGAAGATGATGAAACTTTAGAAGAGATTGTTGGGCATAAGTTAAAGGGGTTGGGATTAAAACTTGCTACTGCTGAATCCTGTACTGGTGGATTGATTGCTCATCGAATTACTAATATTCCGGGGAGTTCTGAGTATTTTGATAGAGGATTTGTTACATATAGTAATTCTGCGAAACAGGAACAACTGGGAGTATCGGCAGAAATTTTGGCAAAGTATGGGGCTGTTAGTCCAGAAACCGCTAGATATATGGTGAAAGGTGCTTTAAAATATTCGGATGCGGATCTGGCAATTGCGGTTACAGGGATTGCTGGACCGGGAGGGGATACTAAAGATAAACCTGTAGGATTGGTTTATTGTGCCATAGGAGATCAGCATGGAAATATTGAGATATTTGATTTTCATTTTTGGGGAGAGAGAGAGAAGATAAAATATGCCACTTCTCAATATGGTCTTTACTACCTTTGGAAATTTCTTCAAAATCAACTTCTATTTACTTGCTATACATAAAAAAATAGGTTTGCGAATTAAAATTTCATTCTAAATAGGCAGGAAAAAAGCTATTTGCGAAGAAACTAATAATAAATGGAATTTAAAACAATCGAAGGAAATATAATCTGAAATGGATGAAGGTGGAATTTATATGGCTGAAAATAGCAGTTTCAAAGGGATTTCTATGGAGGATAGTTATCGACTCCCACGTGAATATGTTCAGAAATATCGAGTGATACCTATTGGAATGGAAGATGAAGAATTGATAATTGCAATTCCAGAAAATCTTACACTTGAAATTCGTCGAGATTTGGAGGTGTTTTTTAGTACCAATCTAAAATTTCGTGTTTGTGAATCAATGGAATTAAATAAATTAGTACAGGATTTTCTTGATTCAGAAGGCGAGACTATCGAAGGTATGCTAAAAAATATCAATTCGGATGAGTATTCATCTGAGGATATTTATAGTTTTAGTCAAAATATTGAAAATTTAGAAGATTTGGCGCAAGAGGCTCCTATTATTCGATTGGTTAACTTGATAATCAGTGATGCTTTAAAGGAGAGGGCAAGCGATATTCATTTAGAACCGTTTGAAAGATTAGTTAAACTTCGCTATCGAATTGATGGGATACTTTATGAAAAAACGCCACCTCCAAGAAATTTATTTCCTGCAATCATTACTAGAATTAAAATTATGGCAAATTTGAATATTGCTGAACGCAGATTACCTCAGGATGGTCGGATTAGAATTAAAATCGCTGGACGTGAAGTAGACATTCGAGTTTCAACAATTCCTACAATTTATGGGGAAAGTTTAGTTATGCGACTTCTTGATCAAAGTGCAGTTTTGTTGAATCTCGATCAGTTGGGTTTTGATAAAAATATTCTTGATAAGATTTATAAAACTTTAAATTATATCAATGGAATTGTTCTAGTAACTGGTCCGACTGGTAGTGGTAAAACAACGACGCTTTATTCTTGTTTAAATCAGATGAACCTTCCTGAAAATAAGATTTTAACTGTGGAAGATCCTGTGGAGTATCAGTTATCAGGAATTAATCAGATGCAGGTCAATGATAAGATAGGTTTTACTTTTGCAACAGGCTTACGCTCTATTTTACGGCAAGATCCAGATATCATTATGTTAGGAGAGGTACGTGATTTAGAAACGGCTCAGATGGCGATCCAGGCAGCTTTAACAGGACATTTAGTCTTTTCTACTATTCATACTAATGACTCTGCTAGTACAATTGCCCGATTAATTGATATGGGGTTGGAAGATTATCTGATTGCTTCAACGATAAGGTGTATTTTGGCTCAGCGCTTAGTTCGTAAGATTTGTCCAAATTGTAAAGAAAAATATCAACCACATAGCTCTAAATTAAAGGTTCTTGGCGTACATTTACAAGATGGTTTGAATTTTTATAGAGGGGTGGGATGTGATACTTGTAATAATAACGGATATTTAGGAAGGCTTGGAATCTATGAGTTACTGATTATTTCTCCTGAAATTGAGGAGATGATCTCTCAAAATCGAAATGGTAATGAAATAAAAAAACTTGCTTGTGCCCAAGGAATGGTTACCTTGCGTGAAGATGGAATTTTAAAAGTTAAACAGGGATTGACTACTATCGAAGAAATTTTAAGGGTTACACAAGTTTAGAGGTGAAAAGGATGATAGAGTATAAATATCAAGCAGTTGATCGTGCTGGCAGAAACCAAAAAGGAACGATAGCAGCTGAATCTGTTGAACAGGCAACATATAAAATTAAAAATGAAATGGGTCTTTTACCAGTAGACATTAGCGAGCAAGTTGCAAAATTTCGTCTTAATAGGCGGATTGGCGGATCAAAGAAAAGTTTTGTTTTAACTTTTACTCAACAAATGTCTAATCTACTCAACTCAGGTATTCAAGTTGATGAAGCTCTGACGATTTTGATTCAGCTCACAGATCAGCTAGATTTTCGAGAAAAGATTGAAGAGATTCAAAGGGAACTTCAGGGTGGTTCTGATCTTTCCCAGGCTTTGTCCAAATACCCTGATATGTTCGATGAAACATATATAAGTATGGTTCGAGCAGGTGAAAGTGGAGGAGTTCTTGGAAAATGTTTGCAAAGATTATCTGATTATATGGAACAGGATAGAGAATTTCGTAATTCTATCCAATCAGCTTTGCTGTATCCTATTATTGTTACAGTGATGGGTTTATGTGCTGTAGTGGTTCTTTTTATTTTTGTTTTACCTAGTTTTCTTGAACTCTTTACTAATATGGGCCAGGATTTACCCATGGCAACTCAGATTCTAGTTAGTATTAGTGATATTTTGACCAAGTATGGAATTTTTATTTTTGCAGGTTTAATTGGAATGGTTTTACTATACATGGGATATCAGAAGACTCCAGAAGGCAGTTATCGAGTTGACCTCATTAAAAATAAAATGCCTTTTTATGGACAAATAAGAATCAAGATGGCAGTTTCTCGATTTGCCAGGATTTTAGGAACCATGTTAGAGAGTGGTGTTCCACTTTTAAAGGGATTAGAGATAGCGAAAAGTATAACTACAAATAAGATTTTTGTAGAGATTGTAGAAAACCTTTATGAAGCTGTACGCAAAGGAGGAACCCTTTCTGGTCATTTGAAAAATGAATCGGAATTTCCGGTTTTAGCTGTGTTTTTTATTGGCGTAGGGGAGCGAACGGGAAATTTAGAAGAGATGCTAAATCAAGTATCAGATACTTTTGAAAAAGATGTACAACGAAGTCTGGATGCGTTTTTAACAGCTTTTGAACCGATGGTTACGGTGTTCTTAGGAGGATTTGTTCTTTTTATAGTTATTTCGATTTTGATGCCTATTTTTTCAATGCAACAATTACCGTTTTAGACCGAAAAGGAGTGAATAATGTGAAGAAATTACAAGAACGTTTACAAAGTGAAGCAGGATTTACTTTTATTGAAATTATGATTGTGGTTATAATAATCGGTTTTTTGGCCTCTGTTGTTGGTCCTCAATTGATTAGTAGGGTTGGTCAATCAAGACAGGTAACAGCCCAAAGTCAGCTTCAATCTTTAGAGATGGCATTAAACCATTACTATTTGGACTGTGGGCGTTATCCGACTACAGAACAAGGTTTGAACGCTTTGATAGCTGAGCCGAGTATAGCACCCACACCAAATGGGTGGACTGGCCCATATTTGACACGTCAAGAACTACCTAAAGATCCATGGGGATATAGTTATTTTTATAAATCTCCTGGTGATTATAATCAAAATGGTTTTGATTTATATTCTTTAGGAAAAGATGATCAGGAAGGTGGTAGTGGTGAAAACGCTGATGTTACAAATTGGTCGACTACAGCACGATAAAGAAGGTTTTACTCTTGTAGAAATAATATTTGTTATAGTTATTATGGCTTTGATGATGGCCATTACCGTACCAAGCTTTGTCGGGATGTTTTCATCCATAGGTAATGTACGAGATAGCCAGAAAATTTTTAACTTATTAGAAAAAGCCAGGGCAGAGGCAATCATCAAATCTAAACCTGTAGAGATTACTTTTTATACAACTGGTCAATGTACTTTTAAATTAGGCGTATCCTCGGAGGGACAAATTTTTGAATATCATGATCTTCGGGCAACTATACTATTAGATTTTCAGGATCAGATTGTTCAGACTTTTTACCCTAATGGAAGAGCAGAGCAAGAAAAACTTGTTTTCAAAACTCCCGAAGAGCAATATTTAGTCTATTCATTCCACACTGTCACAGGAAAAATTGAGATGGAACGGAGAAGAACTTTATGAAGGGTAAGAGAAAGAAAGAAGCAGGGTTTACCTTGATTGAGATTTTGATTGCTGTAACAATTGTAGGAATTTCTTTTGTAGTAATTATGAAAGGGTATATGGCTTTGACGGGACTAGTTCAACAAATGGGAGAATATCAGCGCGTTAGTTCATTTGCTAGTCTAAAGATTGACCAGGTTATTCAGAAAGTAAATGATAGTACTATTGGGGCAGAGATATTGGGTAACTTAGAGATTAATTGGCAATCAATTGATCAGGATGTTGGGGATGGTGTAAGACGAATAATGATCCTGATAGATTGGCAGAGTCAAAAAGGCCCAAAGGAATATAAGTTGACGACTTTAATTGGTGGTGGAAGTTATGAAACCAGACCTTAAATCTCAATCTGGATTTACCTTTATCGAGATTATAGTTGCTGTTAGTATTTTGTCTATTATAAGTTTGACTCTATATAGTATGCTCAATATTGGTTTGGGGTTATGGGAACATTTAGATCAAAATCAATGGAGCCACAATGATTTACAGTTAATCATTAATCGAATTGGAAAGGATTTACGTTCTACTTTTTTTCGTTCATCCACGCCTGATAAATACTTTTTTAAAGGGAATATGTATCAAGTGGAATTTTTTTCTCGTGAATATGAGACAGGGAATATAAGAAATGTATCATATGAGTTTTCTCCTTATGATGAAACATTATTTCTCATTGTAGAAGAAGAACGGATTCCTTTAATCACTCAGTTGGAGAGATGTAATTTTTATTTTTATAACTCTGATTTTAATTATTGGGATAATTACTGGGATGGAAAGATTCAAAAGAAATCTCCTTCTATGATGAGGATAGAATTTGCTTTTAAAGATGTAGAAGAAGAATATCGATTTGATTTTCCAATTTACATTGGACAGAAAGGGATTGGCGTAAAATGAGACCATGGGAATCCGAAGATGGTGTAGCATTAATTATTGTTCTCTGGACCATTGTACTTTTAAGTTTTCTTCTGGTCTCTTTATCAGAAGATGTTCAGTTGGAGAGTTTTTTGACTAGAAATATTCTTGATGAGACACAACTTCAGTATATTGCTTTGGCCGGAATATCTAGAGGAATCGGAGAACTGACCAGAGATCAAACTTTGGCAGATGGAAAAGATGAGTCCTGGCTGAAATCTATTCAGGCTCAAATGGAAAATCAAGGTGAATTTGAAGTGAGTATAGATGAAATAGGTAGCCGTTTTAATATTAATTTTGTCAATGAACAAATTCTTGAAGGTTTGATAGGAAACTATGCAGAGGATTTTATTAGATGGCGTTATGAACAGGATGGATTTGATGTAATAGTACAATTAGAAGAGTTTACGTCCACGATTCAAGAAAAAGATTTCAAAACAATCGAAGATTATGTTACTTTTTATGGGAAATTTAACCTTGCTACTGACGATTATGAAATGTTTAAAAAAATTCTATTAGGGAAAAGAGTGTCTGAATGGGTAGCTGATCAGGTTATTCAGGAGCTTAAAAGTTTAGAAGAACCATTAAATTCTTTGGAGGAATTAATACTTAAAGTGCCAGGATTAGATTCGTCAACAGTAGATTTGCTCAGTGAAGAGATTGATGTAAAGGGGAATATCAATATAAATCTGGTTGATGAAGAAATTCTCTCTTATTTAACAGAGTGTCTGGATGTCTCTAAAGAACAAGTATCATCTCTTGTAGAATATAGAAAAGAAAATACAATTGAAGATTTAGAGGTTTTAAAGGGAGTTCTTGGGGAAGAGGATTATAAAAAAATAGCTCCTTATCTAACAGTTTCATCAGAATATTTTAGAATAACTAGCAAGGCTCGATCCCTAACATCTTCTTTAGAGAAAGTTATCATAGTAGAAGTATTACGAATACCAGAGGAAATGAATAAAGATCAGGTATTAGAGTGGCGAACAGAAATTTTATCATGGATTGAGTCTTGAGGAGTAGGTGGGATTATGCTGATGAGAAAGAGGAAAAAAATACTTGCAAGTCTTGATTTGAGAGAAGAAAAGATTAATTTGGTTATTATGAAAAAAACTTTGACAGGTGTCAAAACTTTGCTTAGTGAAAATTTTTCACGAAATGATCTAACTTTAGTTAGTCATAAACTTCAAGAATACCGTCCAAAAGAGGTGATTTTGCTCACTTCACAGGAAAAAGTGATTGTGCGGGATTTCACTCTTCCGCGGGTTGATGAAGCACGAATCAAATCGATGTTGTATTATGAATTAGCTGGAATTTTGCCATACTCAATGGAGCAGATTCAATTAGATTATATTTTATTACATAAATCTCGAAAAGAGATTAAGGTTAAGTCATTTGTGATTCCTGATTATCTATTTCGCGACGCAGAGATTTTAAAAGATGCAGGAATTTATGTGACTAGAATTATTCCTAGAGGTCTTGCTCTCACTGGATATTATTCGTACGCTAAAAGTGGAGTATTTAATCGATTGATTAACGTATCGTCTCCTAATGGTCAATTGGTGGTTTATCCTGATATTCAAAAATATTTTTGTAAATCTTATAAGCATGGCCAGTCCATAGATATATTAAACATAAAGAAAGATTGCTTAGAACAAGGAATTGAACCTGAATCTTGGGATTTAGTGAAAGTAGGTCAGTCTAATTTTGATTTAATTGGGGCTATATATTTCCATCTTAAAAATCCTCGTTTTAATTTATATCGAGCTTTAGAATCAAAAAATACTCAAGGATTTTTAAAAGTAGGAATAGTTGTAACTATAGTAGCGATTCTTGCAATAAATATGGGAACATTTTATGTTAGATATAAGTCGGTTCATGGAGAGCTTGGTATTTATCAAGAACGCTTAGAAAGATTGATGCCTCGTATTTTGAATGTCAATAAGTTAAAGACAGATTTTACTAAAGATAAGAATAATTATGAAAAATTAGTTCAGGTTTCTGCACAGGATACAGATTATCTGATCTGGTTAAAAGAGCTACACCTTTTATTACAAGAAGATACTGATGTGAATGTTATGATTTTTGATGGAGGAATGTTACGTGAATTACGCGGAAAGGCTCCTTTAGCAACAAAGGTAACAGGAAGGCTTCAAGATTCTCCATATTTTAGCGGTTCGGAGTTTATTTCTCCTATAACTCCGAGAATTGAGAATGGAAAAGAATTAGAAGAGTTTAGTATTAAAGCAGTTTTAACCAACCCTTTTGAGAAAGGGGGAGGGGTTAATGAGTAAACTTACTTCACGTGAAAAGAAATTATTAATTTTTGCAGGTGTTTTTATCATTATAGGTTCCTTTATGCGTTGGTTTTTTCTACCTGCGTGGGATGAATATGATAGTGTCAAAAAAGCATTGGCAAAAGCTAAAATAGACTATACTAAGACTCTTGATATAGCTAATATGGAAAGAGATTTTCAAAAGAGATATAACGCTTATCATCAAGCATATCAAGAATTAAGATCTCATTATTTTGCAAAAACAGACGAAAAAGAAGGAATTTTAGAATTTATCGGTTTATTAGAAGAGATCGCTGATGGTAGTGGAGTAATTATTGTTAGTAAAAATCCATTGGGTATTGCTGAAAAAGAAGGTTATAGAAACATGAAGGTTAATCTAACTTTGAAAGGAACAACTGAAGATTTGACAAATCTATTGCTGGCGATTAGGAGTTCCTCTATTGCTATAAATGTGGATTATTTACGGATTGATCTCGATCGTCAAAACCGACTTTTACAGATGAAATTAAATCTATCCACATTACTTCTAGAGGAGGGAGAATAAAGATGCTTAATCATAAAATGAATCGCCGTATATTTTTATTGCTCATTCTTCTTCTTTTGATTAGTCTTTCTTATTTAGCCTTGGAAATATCGATTTACTATGAAGGAGGTTGGCAATTAGTACAAGGTCAAGAAGGTTTTCTAACTCCAAATGAAAAATCGCCTTTTATTGTAAAACTACCAAGCAAACAGGTGTACGATGAAGATGAATGGGATGTTTTGCGTAATGGAAAGTTATTTTTTAAACTATTACCAGTTCAGCAAAATAATAATCAACAAATAACAGATACTAATCCTGGGCTAATTATAGAACTTCCCAAACCTGTATGCCTCTGGAATGTGGTTGGGGTCTTGTTAGGTAATGAAGCAAAGGCGATTATGGAACATAAAGAGAATCACATAAGCCAGACAGTGACCGTAGGCAGTAAACTGGAAGAATTTGAAGTTATAGAGATTAAAAAAGAATCTGTACTTGTTAAAAGTTCTGAAGCAGAGTTTAGATTAGAATTGGGAGGAATGTAAATGAAGGGGAAAAGATTTTCTATTATTTTTATTGTACTTATGATTTCATTCTGTTCATTTATGGCTGCTGAGAGTGTTCATGCTGCTGATTTAATAACTTTAAGTGTTAAAGATGGAGATATTAGAGATGTTTTAGGGATGATGGGGGAACAGAGTGGACTAAATATCGTTCCTGACTCATCCGTCACGGGTCAGGTTACTTTAACTTTAACCGATGTAACAGCAGAGGATGCTTTGCAAGCGCTTTTGAAAGTATATCACTATAATTATGAAAAAGTAAACGATAATACATATATCATCAGTGAGCAACCATTTAAAGAGCCATATTTATTAGAGATAGTAGACAGAAAATTAACATTAGTTTCACAATCAATAGATATTATGCGAATTTTGAATGACATAGCGACCAAAGGTAAGATTAACCTTTTATATGATCAGAGTGTAAATAGCCTAGTTAACGCGAATTTAATTGGAGTAGATTTGATAGAAGGGTTGAAATCTCTTACTTCAGCTAACAATCTGATTATGACCGAAAGAAATGGGATTTATACCATTGTATCGGGTATGAGCTCACAACAAGGACGCCAAATGGCAGTAAGTATATCTAACGGACTTGTTTCCATTGATGTTAAAAATGGTGATATAAATGAATTATTACGGTCGATTGCAGATCAGACAGACGAAATTGATTTAGTACTTTTTGGTGGAAATCATCAATTGGTAGATATGAAAATTCATGATATTCCAATTCATCAAGCGATTGAGATGTTGTTGTCAGGTACTCGCTACGCTTTTACCAAGAAAGGATCTGTTTATTTAATTGGCGATAAAAGCATTAACAGTCCTTCATCAACATTATTAACAGATACAGAAGTTATTTATTTGAAATATTTGCAGGCAGAGAAAGTACCATCTATGTTACCAAATATCTTTCCTGCAACGAATATTAAAGTAATCAAAGAGTTGAATGCACTTGCTGTAGTAGGGACTACGGATGATATTGGAAATCTTAAAGAATATCTGGTCCAGATTGACAAGAAAATTCCACAGATTGTGGTTGAAGCGATTATTATTCAGGTCACCAGGAATACAGGTAACAGCCCTTTCCTAAAATTGGGAGTTAGAGCAAATGAATCTGAAGGTGGGGCAGTACTTCTTGATACAGTTTTGGGTAAGTTAACCTTTAATTCTATACTCAAGTTGACACCTGAGTTCTATATAAGTTTGGAAAATTTAATCGATGATGGTGTAGTAACCCTTAAAGCACGGCCAAATATTACGACTCTTAATGGTTGTCAAGCCAAGATTAACGTAGGAAGTGTTCAGTATTATAAAACTACTACATCTTCAGGAGATGACCAACAGGATCAGACTCAATATCAGAGTATCAATGCAGGTATAACCTTAGAGGTTACTCCTTGGGTCAGTAGCACAGGAGAGATTACCTTAGATCTGCATCCGAGCATAAGTAGTTTGGGTGGTGCTGCAAAGGATGGGCCACCTTTAGTAACCCAAAGACAGGTTGATACTATGGTGAGGGTTAAAGATGGTGAAACGATTATTATCGGGGGTCTGATTCAGAATATCAGAACTGATAGCATGAGTAAAGTGCCTTTCTTAGGTGATTTACCATGGATCGGGAAACTTTTCCAAAGTGAATCATCAAATCTAGATCAAAATGAATTGATAATCTATATTACACCACATATTCTAGATGGGGAGAGAGATACAATTTCGCCTGAAGAGGTGCAAAGAACGATTGAGGAGATGGAGACAAGATTTCAGAGAGAAGAATAGGTGAAGAAAAGATGCAGACATCCTTTTGGGTGTCTGTTTTTTTATAAAAAAAATTTTTAAGAAATACTTTTAAACTTTAACATATTAAATGTTTATAGAATTAAAACTATAAATACAAAAATAAAAATATAATAACAAAAAGAGGAATAATAAAATTTATGTAGAATTTCAATGATAATAGAAGTTATGATGGTGGTGAAAATTAAATGGAAAAATTGAATATGGAAAAATTAAAAGAGACACTGAAGGCAGTATTGGATTTTAGTACAAAATTATCTGAAAGGCAGTTTACATTTTTTTTGGGTGCCGGTTTTTCTAAAAATGTAGATATGCCTGATTTTTGGACGTTAGTTCGGGAACGTATTCTACCAAAATTTTTTGCTGACTTGGAAGAAAATAAATAGAGGGAGTTTTTATCCATAAAAGAATTTAAACCTGTAAATTGTATTAATTGTTTTATAAATAGCTATTTAGGTATTTATGGAAAAGAAGATTGGATAACAAAAATTCAAGTTAAATCAATTCAGTGTGAGCATTTCACAAACTTAAGTGAATGTATAGCTAAGTTTAAAGAAAAGTACGAAAAAGAAGGAAAGAAAAACGAACAAATTAGTAAACTAATTCAAACAATTATAACTGGTGGAAAAGGTAATTTTGCAGCAAATTTGATCAGCCTTCGAGAATATGTTGTGGATTTTGAATTGACAAATTATGAAGATTGTAGCAAGTGTATGGAAGCAAATTGGATTGATGAAAGTGGAAATAATTTGCCGTTTATTCTAGGTTTATTAAAAGCATATATGGATAAAAATCGTTTTCAAATTGTTGATTTATTGGAGTATATACAGTATTTTAAACAGAATTTTAATCAGAAAAAAAAGATAGCAGAGTATGCTTTTTGCGAAAATCCTGAGTTTAAAAAGTTTGGGGAACTTATTGAAGACTATCATCGTTGTCCTGAAAATGCCATTGGCGATAGCCAAATTGTCCTTGCACGATTGGCAAAAGAAGGGTTAATACATCAAATAGTTACTACAAATTGGGATGATCTCATGGAATTGGCTTGTTATGCAGTAGATATGTATGTTAAAACTTGTGATAATCATATTTATGGACAAATTGGTGAAGAGTTATCTCAGGATAAAGATCAGGTGAAAAAGAAACTTGCATATAAAAACTTTGTGAATCACGCTGTTGCAGTAAGTGAAGCTGAGAATTTTTATGATTCTCAAAATTTGTTGGCTCCTACTAAAAAGACATTTTATATCTATAAAATACATGGTGGAATAGATAAAATAATTCAAGAGCTAGAGCACCAAAAAAGGAGTAGTAATGACGAGGCTGAATTTAATGCAAATTTAGTTATTACTCATCGTGACTTAATAGATTGGCGATATGACCACTGGTCAGAAGATTTGGTTAAATCGATTTTAAGAAGTCATGATGTTGTTTTTGCTGGAATTTCAGGTCGAGATAATGTTATTTATGCTACTGTGCGGAGACTGATTGAAGAGATTAGCAGAATTTTTGATCACAAATCAGATATAAAAAATACTAAAGAGGCTATTAAGAGAGTTTTTTCTGTAAATGTTCAAAGAGAACTTATTTTAAGTAATATGTTATCAAAAACAAATTGGGTTGATTCACATTTTGTTGATGTCAATCAGCACGTAAAATATGGAACTATTCATGGAACAGATCTTTTTTATCGTTGGTTTTATGTATTTTATATTTTACAAGCTTTTGTGATAAATCAAGAGACTCATATTCGTGATACAGTTTTGTATTTAAATCATGGGAAGTATGATACTGATAAATATAAGGAGTACTTAAAATTAATCAGAGAATTTTTTAATTATGCATTTTTAGATATAAATAAAATTAAAACTGAAAAACAATTAAAATTGATGGTTAGTTTCATAGATATTTTTTATGATGTAATTCCTAAATCTTTGAATTATACATGGCTTATTAATACAGATTTATTACCTGTTTTAGCAGAGAAGGGTGGAACAAACTTTTTGATGAAAAAACCTCATCTATATCTTCCTGTATTCAGTTATTGTGAGTGGTTTACTTTGTATATCGTGATGTTTGCGAAATTATATAATCTTATAGAAAAGTACAAATCTAAAATAATACATTTTGAAACGACGTCAGATGGAGTAATTATCATTAATGGTGTAGCTTTTATTTTTATTATTGAACAAAATTCTTTTTGGAAAATCTTACAAAAGGCAACTTCGCTTGATTTTTCAAAAGATTCAGAACAGTTAATTAATCGATGTTGGAAGAAGGTTGTGTTAAGTTGGGACATTTCAAAAAATGACTTTCAAGGTCAAGGTTCTAAATTTTTTATTTCTAGAAATTTTGAGTACTATAAGTTGGAAGAAGAAAATTTTATCGGGCAGATGAGAAAAATATTAGAGATTGAGGAGGATTAGTATGGATATTATTTTAGATTTATTGATTAAGTTTGATAATATATTTACACATATCTTGTCAGGAAAGTTAGATAAAATTAAGATAGATTTTAATAAGGAAAAATATATTTCAAAATCATCATTAGCTTATGGATATGTAAAAAATAATGATACAGATGAAATTGGGTTATTTATTTTTTATTTGGGTAATGACCAAGAGAATCATCAATTAGAGGAACTTATTGAGAAAGTTATAAAAAAAGAAAAAAATATACAGCAGATTTTGACTCAAATAAGTTTATATTTATCAATTTTATATTAAAAAATGTTACTGATAATAAACTAGAAATATTCGGAAAAACAAAAGTTTTTTATACGTATTTAGATAATCTTAAAGGATCTAAGCATAAAAGTTTGGTTGATGTCAAAAGAATCTGGAGGAAGGAGGAATTAGGAAAAGAACTTTATTATGATCCTATATCCAAGGTGAAAGAGTTTGAAGAAAAAAATAACGATTCAGTGGCAGATAAATTAAACAGATTCTTAAAAGAATGGAATGAGGAGATAAAGGGTGAATTAAATTTAGAATTGATTCAATTAATAGGGGATGATAAAAAACAAGCTAGTTGGGAGGAGTGGACTGAATATTTTCAATCTTCACTTTGGGAAAATGTCTTCATTTTGTATGATGAAGAATTGCATACAGGAACATTGATATTATACAATCATAAAGGTGGCAATTTAAAAGGAACAATTTCTAAAGATATTTCTTGGTCTTTATTTAAAGTATTCTCTTATATGAAAGATAAAAAATATAAGATAAAGATGCATTCTATTTCTTATGTAGTGATTGATGATTTTAAAGATAAAGATAGTGCTATTAGAGATTCTAAGGGCTTTATAAGTGAAATTATCAATGGAATAGAGCAACGGAGCGAACTTTTGCATGAGGCTAAACTAACATTAATAGATAAATGTATGATCGTTCAATATGATAGACAGGATTGGGAATCAAATTATTTAGCTAATCATTTAATTTCTATTCGTAAAAATCGTCTTAAGTTTGAGAAAACAAAAGTTGAGTTGACAGAAAAAATTGAATCCAAAAAAGAAAAATTAAACTCTCTAAAAGGAAGAATAGAAGCTTTCATGTTTAAGGAAAAATTATCTGCTTCTTTTAATCCTGAAATAGAAAAAATATACAATCATTTAAATAGGTTATCAGAAAAGAGATGGATTAATACAGTTAATAAATTAAAAAAAATTGATTCATTTTTTGTTGGAATAAAGTTTTTTACAAAAAATCCGTTTATTCTCGAATTAAAAGAAAAATTAAATGTCATTTATGCTCCCAACGGTTATGGCAAATCAACTGTTGTTGATGGGTTAAAAAATATGGTTATTGGAGTTAACCAAGATTTAGCGGAGAATGCATCTCCTTTATGGAATATACGTGATAAAAAATCTATAGGTGTTTTTGGAATAGTTCAAAAAATTAAGGATACAGAAGAGATTCAAAGAATTATTTGTCAATTACCCGATAAATCAATAGAAAAAAGTACATATATTAAAAAAGATGATTATCAAAAAGAAGATAAAAATTTAGATATAAACTTAGATTTAGATCATTATAAGTTATTTTGCTATTCAGGTGCATTAAAATATACAGAAGAGATGGTATATTTATTGATTTTATTAATGACAAATTTTGATTTGAACGAAATTCCTCAAATTGCATCTACTAAAGTAAAAGATGAAATTGTACATGACTTTATACAGGAGTTTGAAATAATAACTACTGAGATAAAACAAGAAATAGAAAATTCAATTCAAGAAAATTTAAGTCCGTTATTGACAACACTAACTACGGTGATGACCGCAGATTCCTGGTTATATGATTTGAGATATCAATTTAGTGTTGAAAAAGGATTAGTGATAGCTGAAGAAGAAAAAATTTTTTATAGCATTGAACAGGTATTAAACATGGGAGAACAAAAAATAGTAAATATTTCAATATTTTTCTTGTTATACTATTTAGAAGGGCATAAGTATAGTGATGTAATTATTCTTGATGATATTTTCGATACCTTTGATGAAAGGCAGTGCTATAATTTATTGAGGTTTATCATGACTTTTAGAAATTTACCACAAATGAAAGATAAACAAATTATAATTTTATCTCACCGTAAAGGAATTTTTGATTATTTTTATTATGGATATTTACGGTATTTAAATGAAAATAAAGAAGAATCAATAGAAGCTGGGTATTATAATTTTGTTATGCAGAAGGAATTTACAGGGAATAGGGAGAAATATAAATTATATATCAATAAATTGGGTTCCAAACTAGATGATCTCGACATTTTAGAGATCCCCTCTATAAAGGAGAGATAAAATGTGAAGAAGATTGCTGTAGTTTTTGGCCAAGCTTTTCCCATAATTGATCAAAAAATAAAAAAAAATTAGGTTATTTTCTTAAACATTTTCCCTGTTTAACCCTTTTCTATTTAAGAGATGAAGATGAAAAAAAATTTCAATCAGGCTATTATAACCAATATGATATTTGTAGGAATTTAAATGAGAATTGGCAACGCAAAAATATTACTTACCAATATGCATTATTACTATTTGGTAGTCCAGAAGAAAAGAGAAAATGGAAAAGGAAATATCCAGAGATTAATTGGGTACAAATCAAAGAAACGCCTAATTGGTTTGATGAATTATATTCTCAACTAAATTTAATTTTAACTGAGGATTTTAGTTTATTAAGAAAAAATATTGAAATGATTTCTCAGAAAAATTTTTTACGGCATTTTTATAATGGTGTAGAAATAAAAAAAAGTTTACATCAAAAAGATTTTCCTTTAGTAGATATGGAAGGTAAAAAACATTTTACTAATTTTGCTTTCTTACTAGAATTGCAGAGATTTTTTAAATCAGATGAGAAAAATATTACTTTTATTTATAATCCACGTTTTTTCTCACTTAAAGTGTTTCATCGTAATTTGAAACTTTATTTTTCGAATTCAAAAAAAATTGATGATATTCTTTTTTTAGAGGTAAATAATTTTTCACAAAGACAAAAAACTATTCGGTCAAGTTTAGAAACTCATTTTGGAGTAAAGTTAGATATCTTGAATGAAGTAGTTGAAAAGTTTGATAAAGTGCTTTTATTAGTATTAAATTATGAAAAGATTGATCAAACTAAAATTGAAAGAATTATGGATACGCTACATGAACTAGAAAGTATACCTCATAAAGTGGTTCATCTTATTGATAGCGAAAGAAGTGAAATTTTCAAAAAACTAAATTTTAAATCGATAAGAGAATTTGATTTGATTGAAGAATATCAAATCCTCATTAATATTAAGCAAAAAATACCAATTGGTAAAATTGATGCTATGTTTTTAGCTAACGATAAACGAAGCCTTGAAGTATTACAAATTCCTGAATGTTTAGATGATAGTATAAAACATATGCAGAAGAAAATTTTAGGTTTTTCAACAGTTTTTCGTTCGCAGTTGTATGAACGAATATTGAAAAAATACTTCCCTGATAAAAATAGAAATGAGTATTTTCAAGATGTTATAACAGCATTCGAAGAACAATTAAGAAATAGAGATTTAACAAAGTTAGATTTATATAATATAACCTTACAGCATGATGATATAGAATTCACTTTAAGTGTAACATGTCTTCTGAATAAAATTTTGCAAATCAGAGGATGGAAGAATTGCAAAGATGAGATTGAATATCTTCAAAAGACTTATCCAGATGCATATGTATGGAGTAATTCTTTATATTTAAATTCACTCATAAAAGCACAAAAATTAGATGAATTTGAAGAATATTTATTATGGAAATTTGATGAAGAGTTGTTATCGGAAGCTTTTAAACATAATTTTCTTTTTGGGACTAGCAGTATAGCATTTATAGAAAAGTTGACAAAGAAAAATTTAGAATTAGGTGAAAAACTTCAAAAAATAATTATCAAAGATTATTTAATTTATGGTTTTTATCAGCAAGGAGCGACTTTGTTATCACGATTAAAGAAATACTTCAGTGGAGAACAGTTTGATTTAATTGAATCTTTTAGAAGTATGTTAGCTAATATAGCTAAAAATACGGATAAGTGTAATAAATTTATAGAAGTAGAGAAAAAAAAAATGTCAAACTTTATCAGTATTATTTTGGGTTAACAGAAGAACGAATAGATTTTGTTGTAAAATCATTAATAAACTGTAATCCTGAAACACCAACCTTTTTTATTGACTTAGAAAAACTATTGGGTAAGTTGAATAAAGTAGAAACTTTGATTTTCCGAGATCAATTTTATATTTTAATTCAATCAAATATGCAAAGTATTGATTTTGACCTACTTGAGCAGATTATGGATTGGTATGGTGAATTTTGCTTGAAACATAACTTTTTGATGGATTATAAAATAATGACGTTATACCTTTTAGAAAGAATTTATTATAGTGCACATAGTTCGTCAAATGCAGGAAGAGAAATTCGTAAGAAGAATAAAATGATGATGGAATTGATCGATCAAAAACTTAAGATTTTAAAAATTAGCTAGCCAGCAGATAAATTGCTGGTTTTTCTTTTGATGAGTATTACTCAACTGTGAAAATTGAATTAATAAAAAATCCTCCATCTATCAAAAAATATAGGTGGCGGGTAGTTCACTTGGACTTCCTATATTTTACCCAAAGTTTGAAGTGAAAGCACACCTGTTAGGAATTTTAAATTAGATGTTTTTGTGTAACAATCATATTATTTATCTTGAACTTTTTTACTAGGTTAGATATGATAAGAGTATGCGTGAGAACCTATTCTAGGAGGGAAATAAAGTGAAAAAAAATACAGATATATTACCTATTATTTCAGGAGTTATTATTTCATTTATTTTTGGTTTTTCTTTTTTCTTTACTGCTGAAGCGCTGGATGAATTATCTCCTATGCATTTACTAGGATTACGTTTTGCATTTGCGGCAGTGAGCTTGACTGTTTTACAATGGCTTGGTATTATAAGAATCAATTTTCGTGGGAAACGCTTACGTATGTTATGGATCTTGACATTGTTTCAGCCAGTAGCTTATTTTATTTTTGAGACCATAGGGGTAAAGATGACTTCAGCCTCTGAGGCTGGAATGTTAATTGGAACTATACCCGTTATAGTAACTTTTTTATCTGTAGTTTTTCTGAAAGAACGGCCCTCAGTTATGCAGATTTTTTCTATTTTGCTCTCAGTATCTGGTGTATTTTTTATCATCCTAATGACTGGAACTTCAGGTTCTGGTAATTTACCAGGCATGATGATTCTTTTTGGTGCTATATTTTCAGCGGGTATCTACAATATTCTTTCTAGAAAGCTCTCAATATCTTTTACACCTGTTGAAATTACTTATGTAATGATGTGGGTCGGTGCGATTACCTTTAACGGAATTGCTATTATTCAACACATCCTTAAAGGGGAAATTCAACAATATCTCTATCCATTGACAAATACAAATGTTCTGATAGCGATAATTTATTTAGGTGTTCTTTCTTCCATTGGAGCATTTTTCCTTCTAAACTTTATGCTTTCACGTATAGAAGCTTCTCGTTCTGCAGTTTTTTCCAATCTAACCACAATCATAGCGATCATATCGGGAGTTATTTTCCGCAACGAACCTTTTTATTGGTTCCACTTCATCGGAGGTCTTTTGATCTTACTGGGCGTTTACGGAACTAATTGGGGAAAATTAAGAGTTAAGAGTTAAGAAATGCCCTTTCATATGTAATTTGACAATGATCAATCCTTTTTGACAATGAAAATACCAAACGACAAAGGAAAAAAAATTTTGATCTAGAATTAGTTTTTAAGAAGCCATTATTGAGGAGGTAGAAATGAATGGCACAGATTAGGATATTTATCGCAATCGAGTTTAGTGACAAGTTGAAGGAAGAAATTGATCAAATTCAGCTTAAATTAAAAAGTCAATTAGGTCTATTGAAATGGGTTCCAAGAACTAATTTTCATTTGACTCTGAAATTTTTGGGTGATGTAGAGTCAAAAAGGATTGGAGAGATGGTAGAGGGGTTGACCCAGAGTGTGCAGGATATAAAACCTTTTATCATTGGATTTACTCAGATTGGTGGATTTCCAAAAAACCATGCACCTCGTGTAATTTGGCTTGGAGCGAATGAGGGAAAAGATGAGTTAATCAACCTTCAGAAAATTGTAGATAAAAAATTAACTTATTTTGGTTTTGGTGAAGAGTCCAAAAAAAATGTTTATAAGCCACATCTCACCCTTGCGCGTGCTCGTGAACATACAGATGTGAGTACTGTTGGGCGAAGATTAAGTGAAATTCAGATTCAACCAACCAGTACTGAATTGATCCAATCTATACAGATTATGAAAAGCGATTTACGACCTAAAGGACCGGTGTATACATGTCTAGAAAAAATATCTTTTTGAAAGTACGGTATATGTGAACATAGGCGAAAAGTATTAAAAATGGGTGAAAATCAGAGTAAAAGTGAGTATTCTTGATCTGATGGTAAATTTTATCAGTTGCATGAACCAAACAAATGTTCTATAATGATAATAGATTTATATGAATAATATTTTAACATATATTTGACTAGTTACATAATACAGAAGGAGTGTGAAATTAGGTGGCAACGGAAAAAGAAAAGGCTCTTGAGATAGCGCTTAAACAGATTCACCGTCAATATGGAGAAGGTTCGATTATGCGGTTAGGAGATGCCAATACGTTAAGTATAGAAGTGATTCCAACAGGTGCAATTTCCCTTGATATAGCTTTAGGAGTAGGGGGTCTTCCGCGTGGAAGGGTTATTGAGATATTTGGCCCTGAATCTTCAGGTAAGACAACTGTAGCTTTGCATGTACTTGCAGAAGCTCAGAAGCTGGGTGGTGTGGTTGCATTTATTGATGCTGAACATGCTTTAGACCCAAAATATGCTCAGGATATTGGGGTAAATATTGATAATCTATTGATTTCTCAACCTGACACAGGTGAGCAGGCTTTAGAGATATGTGAGGCCTTAGTACGTAGTGGGGCAATTGATTTAGTTGTTATTGACTCTGTAGCGGCATTAGTTCCTAAGGCAGAGATTGAAGGCGATATGGGAGATTCTCATGTTGGTTTACAAGCAAGACTTATGTCTCAAGCAATGCGTAAACTTTCTGGAGCATTATCTAAATCACAGACTGCTTGTATCTTTATCAACCAGTTACGTGAAAAAGTTGGGATAATGTTTGGTAATCCTGAAGTTACCCCAGGTGGGCGTGCTTTGAAGTTTTATTCTTCTGTAAGGCTGGATGTGCGTAGAATTCAATCGATTAAAGTAAGCTCAAGTGGTGATGAATTTGTGGGAAATCGTGTTAAAGTGAAGGTGGTTAAGAATAAAGTTGCTGCTCCTTTCAAAATAGCTGAATTTGATATCATGTATGGTAAAGGGATATCGGCAGAAGGTTGTATTCTTGATGAAGCAGTGAAAGCTGAGATTGTCAGTAAATCTGGTTCATGGTATTCTTTTGGTGATGAACGTTTAGGTCAGGGGCGTGAAAACGTGAAAGATTTCCTTGAAAAGAATCCAGATTTATTGGCCGAAGTTGACAAACAATTAAAAATAAAACTCGGCATGTTAGAATTACCTGAAGCAGAAGTGAAAAAGCCAGAAGAGAATAACTCTACTTCTGGAAAAAAGAGTAAAAATTCAACTGGACAATCTGCTTAATTATTATAACAGTAAAAACCTCTGAATTTTTTTTCAGAGGTTTTTTTAAAGTAGATGATATAATTGACTAAAATTTGGTAATAATAAGATTGGAGAGATAAGAGATGTTAGAATCATCTGACCCTAAGAAAAAACAAAACTATGAGGATGCTAAAAATAAAGTTTTTTTATTTTTGAGTTATCGGGAAAGAAGTGAAAAAGAAGTTAGAGATTATTTAAAACGTAAAGGCTATGCCATAGATGTAATTGACAAAGTAATTCAGAGATTGAAAGAACTTAATTATATAAATGCTCGACGTTTTACTGAACTTTGGGTCAAAAATCGAGTTAATTCAGGAAGAAAAGGGCCAGAATTAGTGAGAAAAGAACTTCGTGAAAAAGGAATTTGCTATTCCCTTATTGAAGACTATATATCAAGAGAATATAATTTTTCCTGTGAATATGAAGTTGCTTATAAAGTTGTCCAAAAAAAGATAAAATCGACTAAGGATGAAGATTTAGGAAAGATTAAAATTCGTTTGTGGAAGTTTTTAAAACAGAAGGGTTTTAGGTATAATGCGATAAGTAAAGCGATTTCTGTAATTTTAGAAGAAGAGAAAACACTCAATAGTCTTGACAGAAAAAATAAAAGGATATAGAATAGATTCTAGATGTTATTCTTTTTATCAACCCCAATTTAAGAACAAGCTGAATTTTTGATAGAAAAATCTCTATAGAGGGGAGGTGGAGACAATTACTGGGCTTATTTTTGGACTTATCTCCCTGCCTATCGGGTTAATTATTGGATACCTGATCAGAAAATATATTGCAGAAGCAAAGATTCAATCTGCTGAACAAGAAGCTGCTAAGATTATTGAAGTAGCTAATCGAGATGCAGAGTCCAAGAAAAGAGAAATCTTACTCGAAACAAAAGAAGAGGCTCATCAGATCAAATCAGAGATTGAGAAAGAAGTTCGTGACCGCAGATCTGAATTGCAACGTCTTGAAAGAAGATTGTTGCAAAAAGAGGAAAATCTCGAACGGAAAACTGATTCTCTTGAGAAAAAAGAGGAATTTTTACAACGACGCGATCGTCAGATCAGTCAGATTGAAGATAAAATCAATGACTTGAAAGATCAACAAGCCAAAGAACTTGAACGTTTATCAGGACTAACCTCTGAAGAAGCGAAAGAAATTTTGATGAGAAATGTAGAACAAGAGATTGAACATGAATTAGCAAAAATCATCAAAGAAAAAGAGCAACAGGCTCAAGAGGAATCAAATAAACGGGCACGAGAAATTATATCTCTTGCGATTCAACGTTGTGCTGCTGATCATGTAGCAGAAACAACAGTATCTGTTGTAAATCTTCCAAACGATGAGATGAAAGGCCGAATTATTGGTCGTGAAGGACGAAATATTCGTGCATTAGAGAGTCTGACAGGAATAGATTTAATAATCGATGATACGCCCGAGGCAGTGGTGTTATCTGGTTTTGATCCAATCCGGCGAGAAGTTGCACGGGTTGCTTTAGAAAAATTGATTGTTGATGGTCGAATTCACCCAGCGCGGATTGAAGAAATGGTGGAAAAAGCTCGAAAAGAGATTGATCTTAAGATTCGTGAAGAGGGTGAACAGGCTACTTTTGATACTGGTGTACACGGTTTACATGGCGAACTTATTAAATTACTTGGGCGCCTCAAATTTAGGACTAGTTATGGTCAAAATGTACTCAAGCATTCCATCGAAGTAGCACATCTTGCAGGTGTGATGGCGGCTGAGTTGGGTGCTGATGTAAATATTGCTAAACGTGCTGGTTTATTACACGATTTAGGTAAAGCAGTGGATCATGAAGTGGAAGGACCTCATGTGGAAATTGGTGCTGATTTAGCTAAAAAGTATGGCGAATCCAGAGTAATTGTAAATGGTATCGCTGCACATCATGGTGATATTGAAGCAGAATCTATTGAGGCTGTTTTAGTTGCTGCAGCTGATGCGATTTCTGCTGCGCGTCCTGGCGCAAGAAGAGAGACTTTGGAATCTTATATTAAGCGTCTTGAAAATCTTGAACGAATAGCAGATTCTTTCGAAGGGGTTGAAAAGGCATATGCTATTCAAGCAGGACGTGAAATTCGTATTATGGTTAAGCCTGATAAGGTTAGTGATCAAACTTCACCAAAATTAGCGCGTGATATCGTAAAATCAATCGAACACGAATTAAACTATCCTGGTCAAATTAAAGTAATAGTTATCCGTGAAACACGTGCTGTGGACTATGCGAAATAAAATTATACTAAATATTATACTGTGATAGCAATATCGACAAAATAAACTTTGTTAAAGCAGAAAAAAAAGGCTTCTCAATTTGGGAAGCCTTTTTTGATTTTTTTAAAAAGACCTCCACTTCTATAAGTGGGGGCAATTGTTTTAATCTTCAGTGGGAGTAGAATCCCCCACTGAAGTCCCGACGTTCAGCTTTAACTGAACGAGTTCGCTAGGAATATATGTATGCCGATCTAATTATTTATCATTCCTAAAAAGCAGGATTATTATTAAAGATAGCGAAGAAGATAAGTAGACTAAAACTCTCCAGGTGGCTGGTGAAATAATGATGAGGTGGGATTTATGGTAAAGAATTTGCCAATAAGAGAAGGAGTAAATGATAGCATAGAATTGATGATTTCAATATTGTTAAGATATCCTGAAATTATTACTGTTAAAACTGATCCCAAAACTAAAGAGATAATTTTTTCATTTCTTGTGAAAAAGAAATTTACTCAAGGAGAATTTTTTGCAATACAAAAGAGATTGCTATCTAATCTTGAAACTTTTTTATTTCTTCAGAATAAAGAATCTAGTTCTATTGAAATCCAACTAATTTCTTATGAAGACTATACTTTAGTTGAAATTGTTCGTGATTTCCAATCGATTAGTCAACGAGAGATTTCATTGATCATTCAACTGATTCAAAATGAGTTTGACACTTACTTACTTACTGAATATAGTCACGATCACGATATAGATGATACTGAGTTTCAAGATGAAATGATTGAAAATTTATTGGACCAGCTACAGTTCCAAAATCATGAGGACTTAATTGGATTTAGGGAAGCTGACAAAGTGATGGTGTTTCATAAAACAGGTGTATAATTTTTCTTTAAAAGCAGAGTTTTCAAAAATGCCCCACTTAAAAGGGGTTTTTTTATGATGAAAATTTTCTGTTGCTATAAGTTTTCATTTAACGGTAACACTAGATATATAATGATTAGCCCACAAAAAGTAGTCGCACAAGAGCTTGCATACCATATAAAGTACTGAATTGGCGAGGCCAGCACTTTATATGGTACGCAAGTGCGACTAAAATACTTTTTGTGGGCTAATCATAGTAAAATTTGAGGTGAATATGATGAAAATGTTATGTATTGGAGATATTGTGGGACGTCCTGGTCGTAAAATTCTTTCTGAATTACTCCCTGAACTTAAAACTAAACATCAGGCTGATTTGGTTATTGTAAATGGAGAGAATGCTTCTGGAGGAGTGGGATTAAGTAGAAAAGTTGCTGAAGAACTTATAAGTTATGGAGTAGATATGATTACTTTAGGAAATCACACCTGGGATAATCGAGAAATTGTTCAGTTTATTAACGATGATCGGTTTCCTATAGTCAGACCTGCGAATTATCCTCCTGACACTCCAGG
Organism: Halanaerobiales bacterium; assembly: GCA_023128035.1. The sequence continues at coordinate 35,937 of JAGMES010000008.1, forward strand.
GAAAGGATATCGAGTTATTCATTCAAATGGAGTGAGGATAGGGGTAATAAATTTATTGGGCAGAGTGTTTTTAGGAAATTTTAATTGTCCTTTTAGAACTTTTGATACAATTTTTGAAAAGCTACAGAAAGAAGCAGATATTATACTAGTGGATATCCATGCAGAAGCAACTGCTGAAAAGGTTGCTTTTGGTTGGTACGTAGATGGTCGGGCAGCATTGGTTTTTGGAACTCATACACATATTCAGACTGCCGATGAGCGGATTTTGCCTGGGGGTACAGGATATATTAGCGATTTGGGAATGACTGGTCCAATAAATTCAGTAATTGGTACTCAAAAAGATTTGGTAATTGAAAAATTTTTAACCCAACGGCCTATACGATTTGAAGTTGCAAAGGGTGAAACACATCTGTGTGGAATTGTTGTAGATATAGATGAGATTTCAGGAAGGACTAAATATATTCGACGGATATGCGAAAATTATTTTTAAAAATACTTCTAGAATTCGTCTAAACTGAATAGGATGGAATAAGTGGGACACTTCAAAAAAAAATAAAAATTTTTCTCTAGAAAAGCAGGAATTTTCAGAGTTATGACTAAATTAATATATACATAAGAAGTAGGAATATTTAACAAAATGAGGAGGTATTTAACTAGCATGGATGTATTAAAAGTCTCATCAAAATCAAGTCCTAATGCAGTTGCTGGAGCTTTAGCAGGCGTTTTAAGAGAACGTGGAAGTGCTGAACTTCAGGCAATTGGAGCAGGTGCTTTAAATCAAGGAGTTAAGGCAGTTGCGATTGCAAGAGGTTTCGTAGCACCTAGTGGTATTGATCTAATTTGTATTCCTGCATTCACCGATATCATGATTGATGGTGAAGAGCGTACTGCAATCAAATTGATTGTTGAGCCTAGATAATCCAAAAAAATCTGTCTGCTAATATTAGTAGACAGTTTTTTTTTGAAGAAAATTTATAAAAAAAAAGGACTATTCTTAATAGGTATTGAATATATCAAATAAACTTAAATAGTACTTAAATAGAGGTGATTAAATGCAGAAATTATTGCGAGGAGGTACGCTTGTTACTGAAAGTGGTTTATTAAAAGGAGATCTTTTGATTGAAGGTGAAAAGATTGCACAGATTGCAGAAAATATTATTTTCGGCGAATTAGATTCAAGTTGTCAGATTATTGATGTAACAGATAAAATTATAATGCCAGGAATTATTGATGCACATACCCATTACCAACTCGAATCTCGGAATAGTACAACGGCTGATGATTTTGCGAGTGGATCGATTAGTGCAGCATGTGGCGGAGTAACAACTTTTATTGACTACGCTGATCATTTCTTAGATTTTACTTTAGCTGAAGCGGCTAAAAAGCGAATAAATGAGGCTCTGGGTAAAACTGTAATAGATTTTGCATTACATCAATCGATTACTCATTTTGACGATAAAGTGAGTTTAGAGATGGCAGAGCTTAAGGAGATGGGGATTAATAGTATAAAGATATTTACTACATACCGCCGAGAAGGCTATATGATCCCAAATCATCAATGGGAACAGGTCTTTCAACGCTTAAAAGAAGAAGAACTGCTTTTGACAGTACATGCAGAAGATGATGATTTGATTGTGCGACTAGAAGAGGAGTTTATTCAAAATGGAACTCTTACACCTGAGATGCATCCACTGATTAGACCGGCAGAAGCTGAAGCAATTGCAGTCAGAAAAGTGGGTGAGTTATCTTTAAAAGTTGGAATTCCAGTTTATATTGCTCACCTTTCTTCTAAAGCTGGTTTTAACGTTTTAGAGAGTTTAAAAACTGAGGGAGTTATGATCTATGCAGAGACTACTCCTCATTACCTTCTATTAGACGTCGAGAGACTCAAAGAGTGCGAAGCGCAGAAATATATAATGACACCACCGTTACGCAACAAAGACGATTTAAAGGCGCTTTGGGAGGGTTTGGTGAAAGAGGAGATACTGACAGTAGCTACTGATCATTGTTCTTTTACTTTAGAGCAAAAACTAAGAGATAATAACTGTTTAACTATTCTCCCTGGATTGCCGGGTTCTGAAACCTTATTGCCCTTGATTCATCATTATGGGGTTAGTGAGGGATTGTTTGATTATCCTCAATTAGCAAGAATTCTTTCGACAAACCCTGCTAAAATATTTGGTATTTATCCAGAAAAAGGTAGTTTATTAATTGGAACAGATGCGGATCTGGTTATTTTAGACCCAGCTAAAGAGGTGACAATAAGCCATACTAATTTACACTCACATTCTGGATATTGCCCATATGAAGGGTTCAAAGTTAAGGGTTATCCAGTGATGACTTATTTACGAGGCCAACTAGTGGTGAAAGATGGAGAATTTATTGGTAAGGGCCAGGGGCAATTTGTTAAAGGTCAAAAGTCTAGTTTATATAACTAAATAGGGTAGAAGTGTGAAGCGAATTATTGCTAAAAAAGGAGGCGTAGAATATGTACAAATACATACGTCAGGCCGTTCCAAAAGTTGATTTAGTTGAAAAAGTTACTGGAAAGGCAAAGTATGGTGGTGATTTGAAGTTTCATGGTATGTTATATGCAAAGACTATCTATAGTCAGCATCCTCACGCTAGAATTATCAGTATTGATACATCAGAGGCAGAAAAAATTCCTGGAGTGGTAGCAGTATTGACTGCTAAAGATATTCCAGGATTAAACACTCTTTTCGGAGGTTTTCATGTTTTTACCAATGATAAGGTAAGATATATCGGTGATGGAGTGGCGTTGGTTGTAGCAGAAGATTTAAGGACTGCTGAGAAAGCTCAAAAAGCTGTAACGGTTGAATATGAAGTCTTACCACCTATTCTAACAATAGATGATGCTATGGCCGAGGGAGCACTAGCAATACATGATTATGCTCCTGATAATGTGGTAGCGAATAGTCTACATTGTTTAGTAAAGGGAGATGTCGAGACAGGATTTAACGAAGCAGATAAGATTTATGAACGAACTTATGAGACTCAATTTATTGAGCATGCTTATATTGAACCAGAAGCGATGGTCGCTGTTCCTAACTCATTTGAAAGATATATTACAATTTATGGATCAATTCAAAATCCATTTAATGTTCGAGGTGGTATAGCGGATGCTTTAGGTATGAATTTAGCACAGGTACGGGTTGTTCAGAATACCATCGGTGGAACATTTGGTGGAAAAGATGAAAATTTAGCGTTTATAGGGGCTCGTGCTGCAATTGCCGCTCAGATTACAGGTCGTCCTGTGAAGATAGTGTTGACACGGGAGGAATCCATCCTGGAAAGTCCAAAGCGTCACCCATACAGATTGAACTACAAAGTGGGTGTAAAAAAAGATGGAACGATTACAGCGATGGAGATAGTCGGAATTGGACAAGGCGGAGGTTATAATAAACATTCACAGTTTTGCAATTGGCGAGGAGCAATTCATGCTACAGGTTGTTATAGGGTTCCAAATATTAATACAGAAATTTTTTCAGTATACACTAATACTATTTATGGCGGAGCTATGCGAGGATATTCTTCTCCACAGACGATCTTTGGGCAGGAATCATTGATGGATGAAATTGCTGAAGATTTAGGTTTTGATCCTGTCGAGTTTCGGATGAAGAATGTTTTCAGTCCTGGTGATATAAATCAAAGTGGACAACTTTTAGGGCCAGACACTATGCCAGCCCCTCTTCCTGATATGATTCCTATGGTTATAGAAAAATCAGAATATTATAAAAAGAAAAAAGAATATACGAATCAAAATGAAAATTCTCCAATCAAGCGAGGAATTGGTCTTGCTGTAGCAATGCGTGGTGCTGGGCTTGGAGGAGAAGCATTAGATGCTACTGGCGCCATGGTAACTATTCAAGATGACGGAAGTGTAGTTATGCATAGTGGACTTACTGAGAATGGTCAAGGTTTAAAGACAGTACATTCTCAGATAGTTGCTGAAATTTTAGGAGTTAACCTAGAAAGAATAATTTATCCTAATGCAGATACTACAGTTGTTCCTGATGGTAAGCCAACAGTTGCTTCAAGGGGAACGATGATTGGTGGCTTAGCATTTCAAATAGCTGCTGGTAAAGTTAAAGAAAAACTTATTAACGTAGCCCAAGAGATGATAAACTGTTCTTGTGAAGAGTTGGTAATAGAGAATGAAAAGATTTATTCAAAGAAAAATCCTGAAGTGAGTGTCAGTTATATAGATGCAGTAAAAAAAGCATATGGAATTGGAGTTATGCTTGCATCGTTAGATTGGTATTCTCCAGGAGTTGTTCCTTTAGACCATCATACTAATCAAGGTGAGCCTTTCCCAACTTATGCGTGGGGTGCAGTTGTAGCAGAAGTCGAAGTTGATACTGAGACTGGTAAAGTTGAAGTATTGCGGGTAATAGATGCTCACGATGTGGGAACAGCAGTAAATCCTGATACGGTTAAAGGTCAGATTTATGGTGGTATTGTGATGGGGCAAGGAATGGCCGTGTTAGAAGAAGTTGAAATTGAAGAGGGTTTTGTGAAGAGTAAGAACTTAGATGAGTTTTTAATTCCAACTTCAATGGATATGCCTGAGATGGAAGTAGTGATTGTCGAAACAGATGATAAGTTTGGTCCATTTGGTGCTAAAAGTGTTGGTGAACCCGCAACTGAGATTCCTGCTGCAGCAATTGTAAATGCGATCTATCATGCAACTGGTAAACGTATTCGCAATCTGCCATGTAATTTAGAGAGAGTATTACTAGGCCACAAATTGACCAGAAAGGGGGCCGTAAAATGAGAGAATTTAACTTTAAAAACCCAACTAGTGTTAGAGATGCTCTAAAACTTCTTGAAAATTATGGCTCACAAGCTAAAGTTATTGCAGGTGGAACAGATTTACTAATCGCGTTAAGAAATGATGAAGGGCCTAAAGAACTAAAAGTGGTCATCAATATTGCAGATTTATCTGAATTAAATTATATAAAAGATGATGGTGAGTGGATTAGAATTGGGGCGAATACTACTCATACTCAAGTGAACGAATCAGAATTGATTCAAAATGAGATTCCTGCCTTAGCTAAAGCTGCAGGAATGGTAGGTGCTCCTCAGATTCGTAATCGTGGTACAATAGGTGGTAATGTGATGAATGCTTCACCTGCTGCTGATACTGTACCTGTGTTAGTTGCATTGGATGCGATCTTAGCCTTTAAATCTACACAAGGTGAGAGAAAAATTCCGATTTCAAAGATTTATACTAAACCTTATAAAACTAATATTTTTCCTGAAGAGATATTGGTGGAAGTGGCTTTTAAAAAGTTACCTTCCACTGCAAGCTCTGCTTTTATAAAATTAGGACGTCGAAATGCATTAGCAATTTCAAGAATGAATGTTGCAGTGATTTTGGATAGAGATTCTTCAGGTGTCATAACTGATATCAGAATAGCTCCTGGCTCAACGACTCCCACTCCTACACGGATTAAGGTTGCTGAAGAAATACTTTTAGGTAAAATTCCTACAGATACTTTGATTGATCAGGCTGGGGAAAAAGTTGCAGAAGAGATGATACGTGTTAGTGGTTATCGGTGGTCAACTGATTACAAAAAACCAGTTATTGATTCTTTAACAAGACGTGGTATTCATCAGGCATTGGAGGGAGAAAAATGAACAAAATTAAATTGAAACTGAATGTTAATGCTAAAGATTATGAAATTGAAGTTGATCCTAATTTTCGCCTTTTAGATCTTTTAAGGGAAGATTTAAATCTTACTGGAACCAAAGAAGGCTGCGCTGTAGGCGAATGTGGCGCTTGTACTGTGATTATGAATGGGATGACGATTGAATCCTGTATGGTCTTAGCAGGACAGGCTGAGGGGGCTATAATCACCACAATTGAAGGTGTACAGGGTAAAGATGGAGAACTCCATCCTATTCAACAGGCATTTATTGATCATGGGGCAGTACAGTGTGGATTTTGCACTCCAGGGATGATTCTTAGTGCAAAAGCTTTGTTAGATAAAAATCCAGATCCTACGATTGAAGATATTAAAAAAGGAATTTCAGGGAATCTGTGTCGGTGTACAGGTTATCAACAGATTATAGATGCTGTTCTAGATGCTGCAAAGAGAATTAAAAAATAATTTTTAGAACAGGAGGGGAATACTTTGAAACAATCATTAAATAATTTTGCTAAATTTCATGATGAATTGTACATAATTAATGCTCATTTAGATTCCATCATGCCTGTTTTTGATGAAAATTATGATTATACTAAAAAAAATACTATATGGCATAGTGATATTCCTAGAATTCGTCAAGGAGGGGTAGATTTATTAGTTTTTGCGGTTTATGCCTATAATGATACGTTTTCTGGTTTAGAGGAAAGAACTAATAGTATGATAAAAAGGATTAAAGAACTTGTTGCTTCTTCAAATGAGTTAGAGTTAATAACTAATTCAACTTTAATGGAACAGGCAAAAAAAGATAAGAAAATCGGTATTGTAATAGGAATTGAAGGCGCTTATTCAATCAAAGCATTAGATGACATTCATGATTTATATCAAAAAGGTGTTCGTGTTATTGGGCTTACATGGAATCATGCCAATCTTTTAGCTGATGGAGTTGGAGTTCAGAATCCGAAAGGTGTGACTTCTTTGGGTGGAGAAGCTGTGGCGTTGATGAATGAGCTAGGGATTGTAGTCGATTTATCACATCTTGCTCCTCAAGGTTTTTGGGATGTGATGGAATTAACTAAATATCCTATAATTGCTTCACATTCAAATGCAAAAACCCTCTGTGGACATAAAAGAAACTTGACTGATGAGCAATTATTGGCGATTAAAGATAATGGAGGAGTGGTAGGAATATGTTATGCCCCTACTTTCTTAAAAGATGATGGTAATGCTACTATTGATGATATATTTGAACATTTACTTTATATGAAAGATTTGATTGGGATTGATCATATAGGGCTGGGTACAGATTTTGATGGAATTAGGAGAACACCTATTGGAATGGAAGATATATCAAAGACTCCACTTATTGTAAAAGGATTACTTGAACGAGGATTCACAGAAGAAGAGATTAGAAAAGTAATGGGGGAGAATTTTAAGAGAGTTTTTCAGAAAGTCATTGGGTAAGTTGATATAATCAAAAAAAAGAAGGAGGATTAACTTCCAACTTCTTTCCCATATAATCTATAAAGCCATGGTTATACTTTAAATGAGAGGGTCTCAGATTATTGAGGCTCTCTCAGTTTTTTATATATTGACTAGCTTTTTTTTCTTTGTATGGTATAATAAAAATGAATTGAGCCTTAATGATAAAATGTTTATAAGATAAGCATCGGCATAATGGAGGGTGTAGAATATGAAGAGGAGAATTTTTATTGTTTTTGTCCTTATTATAGCATTATTTCTTTCGGCATGTGGAAATGAAACTTCAGAAGATGATCAATTTGATGTTCGTGATAGCTTTATTATGGGAACGATAGTGACTGTTAAAGTTTATGGCTCTAACAGAAAAAATGTAGCTGTCATGGTACTTCAAGAGCTGAAAAGAATAGAAAATCTGATGAGTGTGAATATAAAAGACAGTGAAGTTAGCTTAATCAATGCAAATGCAGGTGTTAAACCTGTTAAAGTTAGTTTAGATACTTTTTTGGTGATAAAAAGAGCAGTTGAGTATTCTGAAAAGACCGAAGGGTTATTTGATCCAAGTATAGGCCCATTAGTACAACTTTGGGGAATTGGCAAATCCGACGAAAAAGTTCCAGATCAAGCTGAGTTAGAAAAAGTATTACCATTAGTTAATTATAAAAATATTATTTTAGATGAGAAAGAGAGTACAGTTTATTTAACTAAATCAGGGATGATGATTGATGTCGGTGGTATTGCAAAAGGTTATGCTGCTGATAAGGCAATTGAGATATATAAAGATAATAAGGTAAAGAGTGCATTTATCAATATTGGTGGGAATGTGATGGTTCATGGAATCAAACCAGATAAAACTTTATGGAAAATTGGTATACAGGACCCAAGAGCTATACGTGATGAATTGATGGGAGTAATAAGTTTGGGTGATCAGGCAGTGGTCACTTCTGGTGACTATGAGCGTTATTTTATTGAAGATGGAGTAAGGTATCATCATATTTTAAACCCTAAAACAGGACAACCAGCCAGAACAGGTTTAATGAGTGTCAGTCTTATAGGTAAGAGTTCTTTTGATGCAGATGCTCTCTCTACTTCAATTTACCTATTGGGTAGGGAAAAGGGATTGGTATTAGCTGAAAAGATGGGTTATGAAGTTATTATTGTTGATAGTGATAAGAATGTGACAATATCTGATGGGATTAAAGATAGATTTAAGATTACGAATTTAAATTATAAGGAGATTTCTCAATGAATCAGATGAAAATAGGTGACAAAATTTTAATTGTTGCTTTATTGATTCTTGCAATAGGTTTATTTTTCTATCAATTTAGTAAACCAGAAGGAGTTGGGAAACAAGTTGTTGTTGAGGTTAATGGAGAAATTATAAAAACGTTTTCTCTGCCCCAAGCAGAGCCGATTCAATACAAAGTGGAGATTGATGAGGATGATTATAACTTACTTGAGGTCGAAGGAAGTCGGGTTCGTGTGCTTGAAGCTACCTGTCAGGAGCAGGTTGATGTATTGCAAGGGTGGATAGATAAACCTGGGCAAGCTCTAATTTGTTTGCCTCATAAGTTGATAGTTAAGATTGAAGGGGAAGAAAATGTCGATGATGAAATAGATGTACGAACTTTTTAGAAGAAAGGAATATAGTTGATGTCCAGATATGCACATATAACTTTTATTGGTGTTTTAGTTGCGCTGGCTCTGGTTATGCAGTTGGTAGAAGGTATGATGCCTCTTCCATATATTGCTCCAGGTGTGAAGTTGGGGTTAGCAAATATTGTGTCATTAGTTGCCCTTGTATATTTTGGGTTTCGAAGTGCTTTACTTATCGTAGTACTTAGAACATTTATGGGAGCATTTTTAAGTGGAAGAATGTATGCTTTTTTATATAGTGGAACTGGTGCAATCTTTAGTATATTAATTATGAGTTATGTTTTTTGGCATTATAAAAAATATTTTAGTGTAATTGGGATTAGTATTTTGGGAGCAGTCGCCCATAACCTCGGGCAGATTACTATGGCAAGTTTGTTGATCGATACAGTTAGCGTATTTTCATATTTACCTGTTTTGATTATTAGTGGAATTGTTACAGGTTATGTTATCGGGATAGTTGTTACTATGTTACAAAAAGTATTAGACCCTATTTTGGGAGTGTGGGATAGATGAAAGATTTGTGGGAACGTTATCCTTTTTTAAAAATAAATTTGGAAGAATTTGAAAGTTATCTTAATAATTCATTAAAAGCTCGCCAACCATTGATTTCCAAAGCAGTTGTCGAATTGATCAAAGCAGGTGGGAAAAGACTTCGTCCTGCTCTGGTTTTTGCCTCAGCTTATTATGGAAAAACAACTGTAGATGTATTATCTGTTGCTGCATCTATTGAGATTATGCATATGGCTACTTTGGTTCATGATGATATAATTGATGAAGCGAAATTGCATCGTGGAGTTCAAACCATTCAGCTTAAATATGGCAAAGATATTGCGGTTTTTACTGGAGATTATCTTTTTGCCCAGTCTTTTTTACTTTTATCAGGAGAAGCGAATACAGAAATGCTCCAGCGAGTTGCTAAGGGAGTCAAATTAATCTGTGAGGGTGAAGTTGATCAATATCAGAATCGATATAATTTAGATGTAAGTCTTTTAAAATATTTTAGACGTATTAGACGTAAAACTGCAATTTTATTTCAGGTGAGTTGTTTTTTTGGGGCATATCAGGGTAAATTAAAGAAAAAGCAACAATATATTTTATCAAAATATGGAAAATATCTAGGAATGGCATTTCAAATTACTGATGATATTTTGGATGTATCTAGTAGTGAAGAGATTGCTGGAAAACCAGTAGGAAATGATTTTTTGGAAGAATTGCTAGACTATATAGTAAAACGAAATTATTAATAATCTGCAATCGCGATAATCATGGAAGGAGTCTCAAAAATGGCATATCGAGATCTACGGGAATTTATAAAAAAATTAGAAGCAGAAGGCGAATTAGTGCGGATTCAAACCGAGGTAGATTCAGATTTGGAGATTACAGAGATTACAGATCGAGTTTCAAAAGATTATGGGCCAGCTCTTTTATTTGAAAATGTAAAAGGATCAAATTATCCAGTTTTGATCAATGCATTTGGGACATATAAAAGGATGGCCTGGGCATTAGGAGTTGAAAAGTTAGATGATGTTGCTCGAGATATGGAAAGATTTTTAGATGTTCCAGGTGGAGGATGGATAGAAAAATTTAAAAAACTACCTCTCCTTTTTGAAGCAACTCGTTTCTTCCCAAAAAAAGTGAGAAATGCACCATGTCAGGAAGTTGTTGAAAAAGATGTTGATTTAGGAAAAATTCCAATTTTAAAATGCTGGCCTGAAGATGGCGGCAAATATGTAACCCTTCCTCTTGTTTTTTCTAAGGATCCTGAGACTAATATTCAGAATCTGGGGATGTATCGGTTACAGGTATTTGATAAGAAAACTACTGGTATGCACTGGCATATTCATAAAGATGGTGCTCGTATTTTTCATAAACATAAAAAATTGGGTAAAAAGATGGAGATGGCAGTCGCTATAGGTGCTGATCCAGCAACTATTTATGCTTCTACTGCTCCTTTACCACCAGGAATTGATGAGATACTCTTTGCTGGTTTTTTGCGTAAGTCCCCAGTGGAGATGGTTATGTGTAAGACAGTGGATCTTATGGTTCCTGCCCATGCTGAATTTGTTTTGGAAGGCTATGTGGATCCAGAAGAGGACTTCCATATTGAAGGACCTTTTGGAGATCATACAGGTTATTATTCATTGGCAGATTACTATCCAGTATTTCATATTACATGTATAACCCGAAAGACTAATCCAGTTTATAATGCTACAGTTGTAGGCCAGCCACCTCAGGAAGATTGTTATCTTGCTAAGGCGACTGAACGAATCTTTTTACCACTGATGAAGATGATAATTCCAGAAATTATAGATATGAACTTACCGTTAGAGGGAGTTTTTCATAATTGTGTAATCGTTTCAATCAAAAAAGAGTACCCAGGAGCTGCTAGAAAAGTAATGCATTCTCTCTGGGGTTTAGGCCAAATGTCCAATGCTAAAATGATTATTGTAGTTGATCAGGATGTAGATGTGCAAAACCTTTCAGAAGTTACCTGGAGAGTGACCAACAATATTGATGCAAAACGGGATTTGATAGTCACAGAAGGGCCTTTAGATGTCTTAGATCATTCTTCACCTTTGCCCAACTACGGCGCAAAACTGGGTATTGATGCAACAAAAAAATGGCCATCTGAAGGGCATAGCCGGGAATGGCCTGAAGATGTTGTGATGAAAGAAGAGATAAAAGAACGTGTTACCCGGAGGTGGGAAGAGTATGGTCTTGCATATCTTCAAAAGAAGGATTAAGGACTATGTTGATCTTGTGATTTTTAGCCATATTCTTTTTGCGTTAAACCGTTTGATTGATGCTAGGATTGATTATGAAAATCCTCGAACTCGAGGAAGACATATTCCAAGTAAAATAGTGAGTAAATTGGAGGCTTTTTTTGATTTTGATTTATTCATTTACTAAACGATATACCTGACTTTGTCATTTTTATCTTGGATTGGCGTTAGCTGGACGAGTTCACTTGAAATGAGGGAAAAGAATGATTTCTATTGAAAATCTTACCCTATATTATCCGAAAACTCAGATTACAGCTTTTACTGATATTAATTTAGAGATTAAAAAAGGTAGTACTACAGTTTTGATAGGCCCTTCTGGCTGTGGTAAGACGAGTCTTTTGTATGTTCTTGCTGGATTAAAAAGGGCGAGTCATGGGAGGGTTAAATATGAGCTTGATAAACCCAGGGATAATTTAGCAATAATCTTGCAAGAATATGGCTTATTTCCTTGGAAAACTGTGGAGGAGAATATTTCTTTAGGGATGCATTTACGGCGGTTAAGATCTTCAGTTATTTCTAAAAGATTAGAAAACATATTGGAGAGATTAAGTTTAAATCCTTATCGTCATCATTATCCTGCACAGCTTAGTGGTGGCCAGAAGCAACGGGTGGCTTTAGCTCGTTCTCTGGTATTGAAGCCAGAAATTCTTTTAATGGATGAACCTTTTTCTTCTCTAGATGCTCTTACAAGAGAAAATGCTCAGGAGCTTTTTCTTGAATTAAAGAATTCTCATGATGATATGACCGTGGTATTGATTACTCATAGTATTGAAGAAGCAGTCTACTTAGGAGATCGGTTATTAGTTATGTCTCCATGCCCAGGTCAGATTATTGCTGATGTTTCAAATCCTGGTTGGGGTTCTAGTGATTTTCGGAAAAATGAAAGTTTTCTACAATTATCGAACCATTTACGGGGGCTTTTGAAGAAAGGTAATCTTTAAGGATAAATTATTCTACATGTAAGAATTATCTGCTGTGAATCCTTTTATTTCTATTATAGAGGAGGAAACGGCTTTTTTTTTGCTTGACTATGAATAACATTTTCTATATAATCAAAATATGACAAATAAAGGGGAAGGTGAGTGGGAAAATTTAAAATACTAAAATAATTCAAATAGAAGGGGGATTGAAGCAATTAATGTCAAAAAGTATAAAGGAATATAAAAATAAATTTTCCATAATTTCAGGTGCCCCACTATCTAAAAAATCAGAAATATTAACACTTACAGAAGCATTGATCCATAGTGTAAAAAAGGGCGATACTAAAGGTATGTATCTTATCTCTTCTGATGGTTCTGAAATTTTTTTTTCATATAGTAGTTTGTTGGAGAATGCCAAAAGGATTTTAAAGGGTTTAAAAGCTCAGGGAGTGAAAAAAGGGGATAAAGTAATCATAGAGATTGAAAATGATCAAAAATTTTTCTGTGTATTTTGGGCCAGTATTTTGGGAGGAATAATTCCTGCACCGATCTCTACTCCTATTCCTTTTAGTTTAGATTCCCAAGAATTACAAAAACTATTAAAAATTTGGAGTGTTTTAGAAAAACCGATTATTGTGACTGATGTTAAAAATATACCTAAATATAAAACAATTCAAGAAACGAATCTATATAATGATCTAAAATTCCATTCATTTCAGGAATTATTAATGGATGACGAAGAAGAAAGGATATATTATCCTTCTCCTGACGAGATAGCTTTTCTTCAATTTTCTTCGGGTAGTACTGGTGATCCTAAAGGGGTTATCCTAACACATCAGAACCTAATTGCGAACATTAGAAGTATCTGTGAAAGTAATAAATTGGAATCTAATGATATCAGTGTTAGTTGGCTTCCTCATACACACGATATGGGTTTAATAGGATTACATTTACTTGGAGTTTATTCACAGATGAATCAAGTAAAGATGCTTCCTCAATTTTTTTTAAAACGGCCTTTGACTTTTTTGAAGAAGATTACGGAACACAAAGGGACATTATGTTCGATGCCCAATTTTGGATTTAGCTGGATTTTAGAAAAAGTAAAAGAGGAATCATTAAAAGATATTGATCTTTCCAGTCTAAGAGTTCTTTCAAATGGTGCTGAACCTATATCTTCTCAAATCATGAGTACTTTTGTTGAAACATTTAAGAAATGTGGATTAAGACCTGAAACAATGTCTCCTGTTTATGGGATGGCAGAAGCGTCGCTTGCTCTTTGTTTTACTCCACTTAAAGAACAACCTTTAGTTAGAAAGATAAGGAAGAATGATTTCTATAAGAATGGAATCATAAAAGAGCAAAATATTAATACCGATGAAACTATTTTCATTGTAGATGAGGGGTTTCCAATTCCTGGGGTTAGTATACGTGTAGTTGATGAAAATGATAAATTTGTTGAAGAAAAAATTGTCGGAAATATTCAGGTGAAAGGTCCAAATGTTACTAGAGGATATATTAACAACAAAAATGCAAATCAAAATCTTTTCTGTGATGGATGGCTTCGAACAGGTGATATGGGTTTTATTATAGATGGCAGATTAACTGTTTCTGGTAGGCGAAAAGATATAATTTTTGTCAACGGGAAGAATTTTTATTCTTATGATATTGAAGAAGCAGTATATGAGATAAAGAAGATTAGAAGAGGCGATGTAGCAGCTATCGGAGTACACAATTTTGAAACTGATACAGAGAATATAATTATTTTTATAAAGTATAAGGGTTCTATTAAAAAATTCCTTGGTTTTCATGACAAAATCACAAAAATAGTTAATAAAAATCTAGGAATTATTTTAAAACACGTAATTCCCGTTAATAAAATCTCAAAAACTACAAGCGGTAAACTTCAAAGATATATACTTAAAGAAAATTATCTGAATTCAAAATATGCCCAGATAATTCAAGAAATCGATAGGGAATTGAAAAATTTTCTTCTAACTAGGAAAGATATTGTGGAACCAGAAAATGAGCTTGAAGAGAAGGTTCGCAAAATTTGGGCTGAAGTTTTGAATTTAGAAGAGAATTGTATTAGTGTATTGGATAAATTTGCTGAGATTGGTGGTAATTCTGTAAAAGCTGTTCAGATTATTACTGAACTTGAGAAGTTATTTAATAGAGAGTTGAGCCATGAGATATTAATTCAAAATGATACAATTCATGAGATTGCAGTATCTTTGGAAGAGATGAATGTAAAAGAATTTAATATTGTAAGTCATATTATGAATACTGAAAAAGATCAGGTTCAAAATAGATGTAATGAACCCTTCAAAGATATTGCTGTTGTGGGGATTTCACTACGTTTGCCAGATTCGAATAATGTTGAAGAATTTTGGGAGCATTTATTGAATGGGAAAAATTTGATTAGAAAAATTCCTTCTGAACGAAAGACATTGGCTAATGTAAGAGAATGGGAAGATTGGTTGGGTTACATAAATGATGTGGATAAATTTGATGCTGAGTTTTTTAATATTTCTGAAGAAGAAGCACGATTTATGGATCCACAACAAAGATTAATGCTTGAAGTGGTTTATGAGGCCCTTGAAGATTGGGGAACCCATGAAATTGGTAGAAAAAAGAAGATGGGTGTTTTTATAGGAGCCACTCAAAATAATTATAATGAAATCATTTATGATTATTTACGTCAAAAGAATAATTTGGATAATCTTTCTCCATCTACGATGATAGGCAATATTTTAAATATGATCTCTGCAAGAATTTCTCATACCTTTGATTTTACTGGGCCAGCATTGACTATTGACACAGCCTGTTCTTCCTCACTAACTGCATTATATTATGCAATCAAGAGTTTACGAGCAGGGGAAATCGAAACTGCTCTTGTTGGTGGAGCAAGCCTAATTTTAACACCAACCACTCATTTTCTTTCTAAAAACTCAGGTATTCTTTCTAATGGAGGCGAGTGTAAGGCTTTTGGTGCTGATTCAGATGGTACAGTTTTAGGCGAAGGAATAGGAGTGATACTTCTTCAGCCGTTAGAGAAGGCTATACAAGAAAAACGACAAATTTACGGTGTGATTAAAGGTATAGGGATCAATAATGATGGATCTTCTTTAGGAATTATGGCACCAAACCCAGATGGACAACTTCGAGTATTGATACAGGCATATTATGATGCAGGAATTGATCCTCGTCAGCTTACATATATTGAGACTCATGGTGCTGGAACTAAATTAGGTGATCCTGTAGAGGTTAAGGCATTGAGTAGGCTCTTTAAAGATCTATTAAAAAATTCTGCTCTAGAAAAGAAATTCTGTGGTATCGGTTCTGTTAAAAGTAATATTGGTCACTTACTTCCTGCTGCAGGTATTGCAGGATTAATAAAGACCCTTCTTTCTTTAAAGTATAAAAAAATAGTGCCATCTATTCATGCTGAAATAGAAAATCCATTATTAAATCTAGATGAAACGCCTTTTTATGTACCAAAAAAGGCTAAAGACTGGAAGGTTTTTGCGATGCAAAGACGAGTAGCAGGTATTAGCTCATTTGGTTTTGGAGGTACTAATGTTCATGTAGTTGTAGAAGAACCACCATACCGTATTCCAGAACCATCAAGGTTTAATTTAGAAGAAGAACAACTGGTACTGCTTAAAGATAACTATAAAGTTTTGCCTATCTCTGCAAAAAGTCAAGGTGCACTTTATGATCTCATTCAAAAATATAAAGAGTTTCTTTTAAGTGATAAGAATTTTGGAAATCGATTTTTGTATGATATCTGCTATAATTCTGCGTTTAGACGTTATCATTATGATAAAAGAATTGCTTTCGTGGGAAAAACAGTAGATGATTTTATACATGAATTTGATAGTATTTTATCCCGGGGGAAAGATAAATGTTCTTCAGTTCTTCAAGAATCAATTTCATTTAAAAGAAAAGTCGCCTTTGTGTTTACAGGGCAGGGGAACCAGTGGTTTGGAATGGGTAAAAAACTTTTCGCATCTAATTCTGTATTTAGAAAGACAATTGAGAAATGTGATCAATATTTAAAAAAATATCTAGATTGGTCACTTGTTGAAGATTTCTTTGAGGCAGATAATCAATTTTTAAGAGAAACTCTCTTTAATGATCCTAATTTTATCCAGCCTTTAATATTTGCAATTCAAATAGCTATAACACAAGTCTGGGAATCATGGGGGATTGTTCCAAATGGAATGATAGGCCATAGCTTCGGAGAAATTGCCGCTACATATGTTGCTGGAGTATTGAGTTTGGAAGATGCAATTAAAGTTATCATTAATCGTAGTAGATTGATGCAACAGAGTGAAGGTTTAGGCAAAATGGTTGCTGTGGAGTTATCCCTTAATGAAGTTAAGAAGATTGTAAGTCAATATAAAGATAGTCTATCAATTGCTGTTATCAATAGTGATACTTCGGTCGTCCTTTCAGGTCAATCAAATGTTATGGCAGAGGTAATTGAAGGCTTAAAAGCTAGAGGAGTGTATTGTCGATATCTTAAAGGGGAGTTTGCTGTTCATAATCCACTTATGGAACTTTACAAAGATAAACTTATTGAAAAAATAAAGAATATAGCTCCTCAATCTACAACAGTTCCACTTTATTCAACTGTAACTGGTAAAGAAACTAGTGGAATTGAGTTTAGTGCTAACTACTGGGGAAGAGCATTTGTTGACACAGTACAATTTAAAAAAGGAATAGACTCAATGGTGGATGATGGTTTTAATATTTTTATAGAGATAGGGCCTAGTCCTGATCTGTTTTTTTCAATTTATAAGTGTCTTAATGGTAAAAATAAATCTGGGATTATTGTTCCTTCATTAAGAAAAAATAGAGATGGTAATCATGTTATGTATGAATCACTAGGTAAAGTGTATTCTGCTGGAGTAAAGATTGAGTGGCAGAAGATATTTCTCTTTGACGGAATTTATGTTAAACTTCCAACATATCCATGGCAACGAAATAGTTATTGGTTGGATGTAAAAGGGAATAAACCAGAAAATATTTTAGAAAGAAACGTAGATAATTCTTACGTAAATAAAAAGGAAAAAGTTAAGTTTGAGCAGAGTGATGGTAGATCTGGAGAAACTTTTGAAAAAATAGTTATTCCTAAATCAGAAGATCAGTATATGTTCTTTGAAAACTATATTAGTGAACAGATCTCGCAAAAACTTAAAATATATAAAGATAAATTAAATTTAAATGAATCACTAATCTCCTTTGGGTTAGATTCAATGGCAGCAGTTCAACTAAAGAATAGGATTTATAGAGATTTTGGGATAAGTATTTCGATGGTTAGATTTTTAGAAGGACCTACGATTTCTGAACTTGCAACTACACTTTTCGAAAAATTCAGAGAAGTAAATCCAGTCGAATCTCAGATAAGTAGGGTAGAAGATAAGATTGTTGAATATAACCTATCTCATGGTCAACAAGCTTTATGGTTTTTATATAAACTTGCTCCTGAAACTACAGCGTATAATTTGAATTATGCTATAAAGTTTTTATCTGAGTTGGATTTTGAGCGATTAAAGAAAACTTTGGAGATCATCGCTTGGCGTCACCCTATTTTGAGAACTGTTTATTTGGAAAGAGATGGTAAACCGGTACAGAAGGTAAAAGAGGATATTAATATTGATTTTAAAGAGATTGATGCTTCAAACTGGGATAAAGAATTTTTGGATGAAGAGTTGAGTAGAATTGCTCAGCAGGTGTTTGATTTGGAGGCTGGCCCAGTTTGGAGAGTTGTGTTGTTTACTATGTTCAAAAACCATCACATCCTTCTCTTTTCATTCCATCATATCGCTGTTGATTTATGGTCATTAGAAATTATTATGAAAGAACTCTTACAATTATATAATGCAGAAGACTTAAAAAATCTTTTACCATCTCAAAAGAGCTCTTATTTTGACTTTGTACTTTATCAAAGTAACATGTTAACTAGTGAAAAGTGGAAACAAAGCTTGGATTACTGGAAAGATCAATTAAAAGGTGAATTATTGAAACTAAATTTACCAATTGACTATCAAAGACCAGATACCCAAACCTGTAATGGTTCTACATTTACATTTGAATTGGGTCGAGAAGCTAGTAAAAAGCTAAAAGATTTAGCCAATTCAAAGGGAGTTACAGTATTTACATTATTACTTGCAATTTATAAAGTTCTTCTATATCGCCATACTAATCAGAATGATATTATAGTTGGTTCTCCAACTGTTGGTAGGAGTAGAGAAGATTTTGAGAATGTTGTTGGATATTTTGTCAATCCAGTGCCAATCCGTTCTAAAATCGTTGATGATCTTGTTTTCGAAGATTTTTTAAAGAATTTGTATCAAAAAGTAATCGGAGCTTTAGAGAATCAGGATTATCCATTTAATCTGCTTGTAGATAAACTACAGTTAGATAGAGATTTGAATAGATCACCAATATTCCAAACGATGCTGGTAATGGAGAAACCAACTTACCTTGATGAATTATTCGAATTTATTCTGTCAGAAAACTTAAATAAGGTCAATTGGGGTAAGTTGACTCTAGAGCCTTATAAAGTTCAAAACCGTTCATCTCGGTTTGATTTGACATTGTTGGTGGCAGAGGGTTCTGAATCAGAATCTTTTATAGCATCTTTTGAGTATAATACTGATTTATTTAATCTGTCTACTATAGAACGCTTTGCTGATCATTTTAAAGTTCTCGCAGAAAGTATTATTCAGAATCCAGAGTTGGAGATATTAAAACTTCCAATATTAACAGAAAAAGAATATATGGAGCTAGTCTATGACTGGAATGATACTGACAGATCATATCGTAAGAATATTTGCGTTCATCAGCTTTTTGAAGAGCAAGTAGAAAAGAATCCAGAATTGTATGCAGTTTGTGATGGTGCTATAAAGATAACTTATGCAGAACTTAATCGTAGGGCAAATCAGTTGGCTTGCTATTTGAAAAAAAATGGGGTTGGCTCAGAGATTATAGTTGGAATCTGTCTTGAAAGATCTATTGAAATGATCATTGGGATGCTGGCTATACTTAAAGCGGGTGGGGTTTATCTACCAATTGATGCAACATGCCCTGAGGAAAGGATTTTATTTATCCTTGAAGATGCAAAAGTTCCTATTATATTGAGTGAAAATAGATTGGAAGATAAGTTGGGATCACTTAATTCACTCACTAATATTAAGGTAATCGAAAAGGGCTGTGTTGATGAGTTGACTGCCAAAGAAGGTAGAGAAAATCTTTTGATAGAAGATTCAAAAGATTTTTCAAAGAATCCAGTTTATGTAATCTATACTTCTGGTTCAACTGGAACTCCTAAAGGTGTTGTAATTGAGCACAAAAGTTTAGTAAATATGATCTTTGCTCATCAAAATATCTTTAAGGAAACGAATCAGGATAGAATGTCCCAGATTGCCAGTAGCGGTTTTGATGCTTGTTCATTTGAAATTTGGTCAACTTTATCTGTTGGAGCTGAATTATATATTGTAGATGATGAAACAAGAAAAGATCCCTTTAAGCTTATGAATTGGTTAGCAGCCAAAGAGATAACCAAAACTTTTTTACCTACTCCACTGGCTGAAACACTATTATCACAAGATTGGTCAAGAAATATAAGTTTAAAGAGTATGAGAATTGCAGGAGATAAATTACATTTTTCTCCAAAGGAAGAGTTACCCTTTATTATTTATAATCTATATGGACCAACGGAAGCCACTATTTGGAGTACGTATTTTGAACTTTCTTCAAAGGATATAGATGAAGCACCTCCAATCGGAAGACCGATAGAAAATGTTCAAATATATATTCTTGATGAGGATATGAAACCATGCTCTATTGGAGTGAAGGGTGAAATTTACATTGGTGGAAAAGGAGTTGCTAGAGGATATCTAAACAAGCCGGATTTAACTAATGATAAGTTTGTAGAAAATTTATTTGTAGAAGATAAAGGAGCACGCCTTTATAAGACAGGAGATTTAGGATATTATTTACCTGATCAAAATATCGTTTTTGTAGGTCGAAAAGATTATCAGGTAAAAATAAGGGGATATAGAATTGAATTAGAAGAGATTGAGACTGTTTTAAATCAGCATCCTGTGATAAAGAATAGTGTGGTTTTAGCAAAAGAAAAAAATACAGGTGAGAAATTTTTAATTGGATATATAGTTTTAATAGATGATAAGAGTTTAGAAAAAGAAGAAATTATAAATTGGTTGAAAAATAAGTTACCAGATTATATGATTCCTGCTCACTTCATGATAATTGACCATCTACTCCTTACTTCAAATGGTAAGATAGATAGGAAAGCTTTACCTAATCTAGATGAGGAAGTTATCGGAAATGAAAGAAAATTTACATTGCCTCGAAATAAAATCGAAGAAAAACTTGCTAGTATTTGGAGTAATGTATTAGGTATAAATCAGGTTGGAATTTTTGATACCTTTTTTGAATTAGGTGGAAATTCGATTACGGCTATTCAGCTTATATCGCGTATACGTAAAAACTTTACTATTGAACTACCTGTTAAATTACTTTTTAAGTTATCGACTATTGCTAAACTTGCTGAATATATAGATAACAACAATGATTTAGCTGAAATTAAAATAATTTCTCATCATATCAAAAATAATGATGGCTTTCCGCTATCCTCTAGACAAAAAGAGATCTATTTTAGTTGTTTAATGAATCCTGAGAGTCCTATTTATATTGTACCTCTTGCATTACATTTGAGAGGGGCTTTAAATATTGAGGCTTTAAAGGGAAGTATTAAAGAGATTATCAGACGGCATGATGTTTTGCGGTCATCAATTAAAACTATTGATGGAATACCGAAGATATTTATTAATTCATTAGAAAACTATAATCTGCCTTTGATTGATTTTAGTGATATGCCAAAAGAAAATCAGGATAAAGAAGTTTTTCGACTTAGAAATGAATATGCTTATAAACCATTTGAGCTAGCAGAAGAGCGTTTAGTACGGAGTGGACTATTAAAACTTAACGATGAGGAATATATACTCTTATTAACGATTCATCATTTCGTTTTTGATGGTTGGTCAATACGGATATTGATTAAAGAATTGTCTTATTTATATCAAACATTTTTGAGTGGAAAAACTTCGGAACTTGAGGATTTATCGATTCAATATGTAGATTTTACATTATGGGAGCAAAAATATTTACAGGGAGAAAATCTTAATCGGCATTTGTTATATTGGAAGAATAAGTTGAATGGTAAGTTACCGATCTTAAAATTACCGGCTGATTATCCTAGACCTGATGTACAGACAATGTCAGGTGAGCAATATTCGCTAGTTTTATCTGTGGAGCAATATAATGAAATAAAAGATTTATGCCAAAAAGAGCAGGCTACCACATTTATGGTTCTTCTAACAGTATTTAAGATTATGCTTTATCAGTACACTAAAGAAGTAGATATTCTTGTTGGTACCAGACTTGCGAACCGACGTTTTGCAGAAACTGAAGAATTAATTGGATGTTTTATTAATACGGTTGTTCTTAGAAGTGATCTTTCTGGAAATCTTAAGTTTAGAGAGTTGCTTTCAAAAATTAAAGAAACAACTCTTGAAGCTGATGTTCATCAAGATATTCCGATATCTATGCTCGTCAAGGAGTTAGAACTTGATAGAAATATAAGTTATCCACCTTTATTTCAGGTTTTATTTAACATGCTAAACTATAAGGTTGGTGAAATGAATTTACCAGATTTGGCAATCGATCCTCTCTATCCAACTGAAACGTGTTCTAAATTAGATTTAAATTTATATGCTGAAGAAAGGGATAGGGATATTAAATTAGATTTGGTCTATAATCCAGATCTCTTCTCAAAAGAACGGATGGTTGAATTATTGCATCATTATTTATTGATTCTAGAAGAGGTTATTCAGAATCCAGAGGTTAGAATAGAGGAGCTATCATTACCAGACGAAAGATTTAGGGTGATCTTGCCTGAAAGTTTAATTGATGTAAAAGGAAATTTGGAAGGGCAAGATAATGACATTGATCTTAATGAAATTATGGAACCAATAAATGACCTGGAAAGAATAATTTCAGATATTTGGAAAGAAGTTTTACAATTAAAAAGAGTGGATGTCGATAAAGATTTCTATGAACTTGGAGGAGACTCATTCTTAATGATTCAGGTGTACAGTAATTTACAGAAGGTTATAAAACACGAGTTTAAGATGATTGAATTATTTAAATATCTAACAATTGATTCATTAGCGAAATATCTAAACACTATAGCAGGAGATTGAATGATAGTTGTAGAAGAAAACGTAGACATGAAAAGGCTTCTCACAATGGGAAGCCTTTTTTAATCAAACCTTCAGCCTAGTTTAAATAAAGGAGTGTTTGTTTTTGAAGAAGGTTGAAAGATTTTTTTTAGAGAATAGATATATTAGGGGTGTGATTCTTTTACTATTGATTTGGCAGATTCTAGCATGGGTAATAAACCATCCTGCTCTACCTGAGCCATGGCGAGTGTTGGTTAAGGTGAAAGAATTTGGCCCTGAACTCATGATACATTTTGTACGGAGTGGGTATAGAATTTTTATGGGAATTTTTCTTGCCTTAAGTCTAGGAATTCCTGTAGGGATTGCTTTAGGTTATTGGAAACTTTTTGATGAAATAGTTTCACCTTTAATTTATCTAATTTATCCGATACCCAAAGTTGCTTTCTTACCTTTGATTCTTTTATTGTTGGGGTTAGGTGATCTGGCAAAGATATTTTTGATTGCATTTATTCTAATCTTCCAGATTATAGTTGTAGTAAGGGATAGTGTCAAAGATTTGCCAAAAGAATATTTATATTCGATCCGTTCACTTGGAGCAAAAGATAGACAGGTTTTATATCATGTAATCTTTCCAGCAATTATGCCAAAGTTGCTTACATCTTTACGTTTAAGCATAGGAACAGCGATTGCAGTGCTTTTTTTTGCAGAGACTTTTGCTACTTATCAAGGATTGGGTTATTATATACTGGATGCCTGGACGATTTTAGATTATGAAAAAATGTTTTTTGGGATCGTTGGCTTAAGTATTTTGGGATTGTTTTTCTTTGTATTGGTTGATTTAACTGAACGCTGGATAGTTAAGTGGAAGTAATATAGAATGAGATAGATATGGGGGGAGAGAAGTATGCTTTTTTTGTCGAAAAATTTTTTGAATCGCTATAGAGGTGGAGAGATTTTTTCAGATAAAGAAGCGAAGCTTAAGGAATTTTGCCAGCAATCCCTTGCTTGCTCCAAATGTCATTTGCGAGCTCAGTGCACTCAGGTAGTTTTCGGTGAAGGCAATCCACATACAAGTTTAATGTTTATTGGCGAAGGCCCTGGGGGTGACGAGGATCGTGAAGGTAGAACCTTTGTTGGAAAAGCAGGTCAACTGTTGGATCGAATTTTTCATGCTGCTGAGATATCTAGAGATGAAATATATATATCCAATGTTGTAAAATGTCGTCCTCCAATGAACAGAAAACCTACTCCTGATGAGATGAAGGATTGTTTAACGATTTTGGCAGGTGAAATCCTTATTGTCCGGCCTAAGATTATTGTTCTTTTGGGTTCGACTGCATTGCAAGGTGTCTTAGATCCTACTGGAAAAATTACTAGAATGAGAGGAAAGTGGCTTGAAAGGGAGGGAATAAAGTTTCTTCCTACCTATCACCCTGCTGCATTGCTTAGAGATGAACTGAAAAAGAGGGATGTTTGGGAGGATTTTAAGGAGATTCGACGAGTTTATCGGGCATAATAAAAGAATTAGTAAAGTATATGATAAAGGAGACTTGTTATGGCAAAGATTGATTTAATAGCAACCGCTGCCTTCGGTTTAGAAGCGATGGTTGGAAGAGAACTTAAAAAATTAGGATGTAAAGATGTTCAGGTAGAAAATAATAGGGTAAAGTTTACAGGTGATGAATTAACTATCTGTCGTACTAATCTCTGGTTAAGAACAGCAGGTAAAGTACTTATTAAAATGGGTGAATTTGAAGCGACTACTTTTGATGAACTCTTTGATCAAACAAAGGAACTTCCCTGGCATGAATGGCTGCCAAAGAATGCTTGTTTTCCAATCAAAGGAAGATCAGCTAAGTCACAACTTTCAAGTGAGCCAGCTTGTCAGTCAATAGTAAAGAAGGCAATTGTTGAATCGATGAAGGAACATTATGGAACTGAATGGTTTGAAGAAGATGGACCATTATATTCTATCATAGTATCTATCCAAAAAGATGTGGCAACTTTGACTATAGATACTTCAGGAGCAGGATTACATAAAAGAGGATATCGAGATTTGTCTGCAGTGGCTCCTTTACGTGAGACTCTGGGGGCAGCTTTAGTTGATATGAGTCGGTGGGATGCAAATCCAGAGAGGCCATTTATTGATCCAACCTGTGGTTCTGGAACAATTCCGATTGAAGCCGCGTTAAAAGCTTTGAATATTGCACCAGGTAGTTTTCGTAAGTTTGCGTCTGAGGATTGGCCAAGAATTCCTAAAGAACTCTGGAAACAGGTTCGTGAAGAAGCAAAAGATTTGGTTAAACATGATTTGAAATTTAGGCTAATGGGATATGATAGTGATGAAAGAGTATTAAGCTTAGCTCGTCATCATGCACAAAATGCTGGGGTGGAAGAGTATATAGATTTTCATCAACGTTCATTGGGGGAACAACACTCGAATAGGAAGTATGGCTGTGTTATCAGTAATCCGCCATATGGAGAAAGATTGAGCGAACGCCCTGAAGTTGAAAAATTATATAAAGAGATGGGACGTGTCTTTAAAACATTTGGAGATGGAAGCTGGTCATTTTTTATACTGACTTCTTTGGAGAGTTTTGAGAAGCATTTTGGAACAAGGGCTAATAAAAAGCGTAAACTGTATAATGGAAGGATTAAGGTGGATTACTATCAATATTTTGGTCCACTGCCACCACGTAGGAGAGATAAATAGAGTTTGCAAAGAGGAATGTCTGATGATCAGGCATTTTTTTTTGATTCATACATTAAAGGAATTAATGAGTGAAGATAAAAAAGTTTACTTGAATTATAAAAGACAATTCAGCATAACATTTGTATTGGTTTAACTAAACTTTAATTTTTTATTTCTAGTTTTACTCTATAAAAAAGTAATAAAAGAATTAAAAGTAAATAATTAATAGAATATATTAATTACGAAAAATTAAAAAGAGGAAATACGTGTGAAACAAAAGAGAAGTTTTGTAATTGGTGGGTTAATCGTACTGTCTTTATTACTATTTTCTTTAGGAGTAGTAGCTAAAAGTAAAGACATAGGGATTCAATCACTTGAATGTGTTGCTTGTGGTGGATATGATTAATATAAGTATATAAATACTGTTTTAGTTTTTAATCTAAAAAGAAGGGGGAAGTTTTATGAAAAAAATATTCTTTTA
Organism: Halanaerobiales bacterium; assembly: GCA_023128035.1. The sequence goes on from JAGMES010000008.1 coordinate 61,891, forward strand.
ATTTTTTTCGTTCTTATCATTTTAATAGGAACTGTAGGGTTTACCAACAAAGCTACATCAAACGAAACTACTGTTCTAGAAAAAAGAATTAGGTTATTAGAAGAAAATAGTGTTTTAAAGAAAACTATAAATGATAAATCAGAAAGAAAAGAAGATTTATCACACAAATTACATTTAGCATTACTCAATAATCAACAATTACAGGAAGAGAATTAACAACTACAAGTAGGTTTACGGAACTCACAAGAAACTATTCTTGCTCTTCAGGAGAAAATCAAAGAATTATTAGAATAATAATTTTAAAACTTTTTAATGTTCTTCAGCATTGTCACTTTATTCTAACCGCGCCGCTAAATCTGAAATCTTTAATGAATTAAATTGTAAAAAACAAACTTTAATATTGAACTATTTTAAAAAAAATGATACAATGCTAATTGGCAATACTAACTTTTGTTTCAAATTTTTATATAATAAAGAGATAATTTGAGGGGGGAAGGAAAGTGGAAAGAGAAAAAAAGGAATTGACTATAGACATAGAGAATATTGCTATTAAAAGAAAAATCGAGGAAGGAATAGAATTATTTAATCTAAGTAAGTATGTTCATGCAATTGAAAAGTTTTCGATGGTATTGGGGAGTTTTGAATATGGATTAGCCCGTCAATATTTAGGAAGATGTTATTTTAGATTGGAGAAGTATGAGCAGGCATATAATCATTTTAATAAGTTATTGGAAGATAAAAGATATAGAGATTATGGATTATCTATGCTTGCGACAATTTATGCAATTTGGGGTCATTATAAAGAGGCATTGAAAGAAATTAAAAAAATACCTCCCAAGCCGAGTAATTTAATCAAACAATTATATATTTTGTACTATATTCATAAACATACAAAACGAGATTCGACTTTAAGTGATGCAACGCAGATTATGAGGAAGATAACACGTATGGAAATGAGTAAATCTTTAAAGAGAAAATTTTACTTGGCCAGTGGAATGGTTTGGCAAGCTCAAAAGGAGAATTCGTTGGCAGAAAGTCAATTTTTAAAGGCTTTACAACTAGCAGTAACTGATTTGGATAAAGCTAAAATATTAAATGAACTAGGATTATTATATCTTGAGTTAAATGATTTATCCAGAGCGGAAAATATATTACTAGAAGTTCACGACCTATTAAAGGATAGTAATTCTGAAGAAAAGGGAGTTAATTATAAATTATTAGGATTATTGGAGAGAAAGAAGAAAAATTTAGAGAAAGCACAATACTATCTTCAAGAGGCAGTAAAAATACTTCGTGAGAAAGAGACGTATCTGGCAGCTGCAGAGGTTAATTGTTTGCTGATGAATTTATATAAAGAAGATTTTTATGTAAGTGCAGAATATTTTGCTAATGTGCTTCAATGTGAACAAAGTATTGAGGAGGTGAAGAAGCAAAATGAAAAAATTCTTAATATTATTGATGGTAATTTTGATGACAACACTTTCATTAACAACGATAGTTTTAGCAGGTCCTGATTGGGCAGATGAACCTGATATTATAAAATTTGTACCACGGCAGGACGATAAAGGTTCATTACAGGTTTATTAATCAATTACATACAGAGATTTTTTGTGACAATATTTTGCCAATTTTTTTCATTGCGCATATGGAGGAGGCGAAATAAAATGAAAAAATTCTTCATATTAATGGTGGCAGTTTTGATGATATTTTCATTAACTACAACCATTTTATCTGGCCCGGATTGGGATGATGAACCAGATTATACAGAATATTCAGCAGCGATAAATTGATAAACTTATCTTCTGTTGGGTTTTTATATTTCAATCTTAAGAAAATGATTATTCTTATATGATCATATTTGAGAATCTTTAATATGCAAAAAAACTGAGCTATGATAAAAATTGATTATTTTCAGGTTCATTAATTATTTTAAAAAGATGAGTTTTTTGAGGAAGAATACATGCCAATATACTCAATGCAAATAAAGTATATGAGGAGGTGGAAAAGCAAAATGAAAAAATTCATAACATTATTGATGGTAATTTTGATGACAATTTTTTTAACAACAACTATTTTAGCAGGCCCAGATTGGCCAGATGAACCAGATTGTACTGAATATGAAATAATAACTAATGAATAAATAAAAACTTGATATGCTCCCCTTATGGTAGA
>JAGMES010000080.1 GCA_023128035.1 Halanaerobiales bacterium
TAAAATTACAAATGGCTTCATAGAGGGGTTAAATAACAAGATAAAAGTCATCAAGCGAAATGGATATGGAATACCTAATTTTCACAATTTCAAGGGACGTATTTTCGTTACATTTTATGGTAATGGAGTACCATCAACAAAATAATACTTCCACATTCTATATATATATAGTAATTATAATGATGCAAATAGATTAACTAAATATTTTAGTTTCACAACTATTAACGCAGACCCATTATTCTCTATTTTAATTGTGTTTAAATGTGGGAAATATTTGATGCTTACTTATAAACTATTTTTAGATAGCATCTCAAAGTATCGTTCAAATTGAATATATATCTTTAATCAATTCGGTATTTTTGCATGTAAACATGCTAAAACATATGAGGTTTTAACATGTCTACAAGTTCGTAAACTTTTGTGGCAGGTGCCATTTTTGAAGATGGTTGTCCCCCTGTTTCCTTAGATAAACGTTTTGCATTATCTATAGCATCATCTAAATTTCCGTATTTAATTAATATTTCAAATATATCTTTGTTATTTTTTTTGTATTCTATCAAATTATTGTCCTTAAATATCTTATTTAATTTCTCCTTATACATATCTCGATGGATATCTGAATTATAATAATTGAAGTGTAATAAAAACCACAGTTCAATACATTGATTTGACCATGCTACATGCCATTTTGTAAAATCATTATCATTATCATTTAATGCCTTGACTGAATGCGCAGTATTATCAAAATTATCTCGTGGAAAATCATCTAAATCATAAACTAACCATATATATTCATATTCTCGGTTTTCCTTTTTTTCCTTTTTAACAATACCTTTAGCATAATCAAGCAAAGATAAAGTATTTCTACCAGTACCTTCTATCGTTAATGTAACATTAATTCGATCATTCATTCTCCTATTATATTTGTTTTCTATTCTTTTTTTAATTCCCTCAAAATAATTAGGTTCTGTTTTTGTTCCTTCACAAATAATAAGATATCTCTCTGGATGTGCAAGTCTTGAACCTTCTTTTCTTTCTTTCTTTTTCATTCTCCGCTTTAATTCGTCTCTTTTAAGAGGTTTCTTACTCATTTAATAAGACCTCCCAATTAATAATACTTTGGAAATATGGATCTGCACCATATCTGCCCTCAAAATATTGTTTATCAAATCGGGCATTCTTTCTGATTAACTCACCTTTTTCATCCCTTAATTCAATCAATGAATACAAATCAGAAACATCATTTTTATTTTTTGCAACAAACCATATTTCATCGCGTCTAAATAAATCATTTTTCATTGTAGTTAAATCATGAGATGTAATTATTAATTGTGCTTTTGATTTGTTAATTTTAGAATTCTTAAATAATTTAATAATATATCTTAATAGCTTTGGGTGTAATTTCGCATCAAGCTCATCAATAATCAACAGTTTGCCATTCATAACAACATCTAAAACTTTAGGCAATAAGCTTAATATCTTGATAGTTCCACTAGATTCATCAAAAAAATTTAATGGATATTTTTTTCCTTCTCGAATACGAATTGTAATAATATCTTCTATCTTTTCTCTTTCATCTTTTTTTATTTCTATATCATTTATATCAATATCCATTTCATTTAATGCAGATATAATAAGCTCCATGACCTCTTTTTCTTTAGGAAAAAAGACGAAACTCTCCTCAAAAGATGTTCCATAATGACTATATTCACACTTACTAAACCATTCTATTACTTCATTTATAATAGGTATACTATAGTTAATTTTTAAAAAAGATAAATATGGCATTTTTAACGAAATTTCTGTTTTTGAAACAGATTTAAGCAATTTCCCATTAACTATTTCATTTTCATTTCTATAAAAAAGTTCACTATCCCTTTTTTCTCCTATGTTAGTCTTGTATAAACTTTCATTTACAATTTTATCATCTAAAAAGCTAATATAATAATTAAATTCTTTATTATTATATCTGAATATAATATGGAATTCTACTGGTTCATCTTTAGATAGATCATCTAACATAAAAGGGACTGTAGTGTTTTGCATAATATTTTCTTTATTTTCAGTATTTTCAAACATAACTATAGGAAACATAATTTTACTAATTAAATGCCATATTGCTTCAAGAACGGTAGATTTACCACTTCCATTTGGTCCATATATAGATGCAACCGATATAAACCGTTCTCCATCTTTTTCGTCTTTAAGGATAGTTTCCTCTAGCTCTGTAATAGAAGCTGCTTGCATATCAAGAGTAGTTTCATCTCTAAAACACTTAAAATTTTTAAATGTAAATTGGGAAAGCATAATGTAAAACCTCCTCGCGAATAAAAAATTCATACCAATATATATAGTATACAAAATTTCAATAAAATATGCAAGTCTAAGAATTTTTTTTTCGCAATTTCCATTTGATTTGTGTAATGTTTCTTAGCATGATGAATAGTGATAAATTTTAAAAATTTAGTTGGGCCTATTTTTGCCCATTTCCTTTACGACCAACGATAACTTCAAAGATATTCTGGTTAAGATGTTCTTCCTTACAAAGAAATAGCCCTAGCAAAAAACGATAGGGGCTAAGATATCTTTTTTTCGATTTACTTGTCTATCCAGCTTTCTTCAAAAAATAAGCATTACAGATGATAAGGTTCACCTTTCATTATCCTAAATGCCCGATAAATTTGCTCTAACAAAATCATCCTAATCATTTGATGTGTAAAAGTCATCTTAGAAAAAGAGAGTCGAAAATTCGCCACATCGTTCACCTTCTTATGAAGCCCAACAGCGCCACCAATCACAAAAGTAATCTCACTCTTCCCTTGTACCATCAAATTTTCCATCTTCTCTGCCAAATCTTCAGAACTTATCTGCTTACCCTTCACATCCAACACTATCACATATGAATTACCAGGGATTCGTTTCAAAATCTTATCTGCTTCTCTCTCTTTTATAATTTCTAAATCAGCTTCACTTGGATTTGAAGGAATTTTTTCATCATTTACCTCAATAATATTAACCTTTGCATATCGTGTTAAACGCTTTAAAAATTCATCAATTCCAGCACGTAAAAACTTTTCTTTGATTTTACCCGCACCCACAATATTTATTTTCATTCTACTCACTCCAATTTAACTATATTTCCACAACAACTTGATTATATCATATTACATCATATATATCCCAACAACTGTCGCCACAATCAATCCTATAATAACCGGTATGAAATTCTTTCGTGCCAGTTCCATTGGTGAAACCCCAGCAACTCCTGCAGTAGCAACAAGACCAAAAGCCCACGCAGTCATTGTTCCACCACCAACCCAGATTGTTCCCATCTGTCCGATAGCAGCAAGAGCAGCAATATTAACTCCCATTGAACTACCCAATGCTTTTGCCAAGGCACCTATCAGCGGAAGACTGGAAAATCCAGAGCCATCCAACCCTGTAATCATTCCGATTATTAACAGTCCAAAAGCTACCGAAACTTTAGATAAAGGTATAACTTGGGATAAGGCTTGACCTAAATCAAAAAGAAATCCAGGGGCATTTTGATCTAAGATTAGTTTTGCACTTTCTGGAGAACCCAAAAAAAAGAAACCCGCTATAGGAATGATTGTAGAAAAAATCTTCATCGCATAAAGAAAACCTTGTTTAAAGAAATCTCCCAACTCCTCCAACGCTTTATTACCGCTTTGGATTACAGAGATTAAAATCAGAAAAAGAACCGCAATCCCACCTAAAAATGCCGTAGATCCTTCTCCTTTAATACCCAATAGGATCATTGAAATAATACCACCTAAAAATACGATAGGAACTGCCTTTGCAATAAAACTAGCACCACTACTATAATCTCCCAACTCTTCATTCGTTTTTTTCTGAATCATTATATTATTATCCAAAGAGATATCTTTTCGAACCATAAAATAAGCTATTAACATTGCTATTCCCCCTGTGACCAAAGACAAAATGCCACCCATCCTTACCATTTCAGAAATATCTATTCCAGCAGCACCTGAAGTGATCGCTGGTGCACCTTGAATCACAATATCCCCTGATAAGGCCATGCCATGTCCGAGAATATTTACTGACATTGCTGCTGCCATTGCAGGTAAACCAGATTTAATAGCGATGGGTATCAAAATAGTTCCGATCAGAGCAGTTGCAGGGGTAGGCCAAAAAAAGAGAGCACTTACATACATAATTAAACCTAAAACAAAAAAAGAAATCGTTGGCTTTCTTAATATTCTTTTAAAAGGAGACATCATCAAATAATCAGCCCCCATTTTCTCCATCGCCTTTAACATACCAACCATCAAAGCAATGATCAACATGATATCAAATAAATCTTTCCCAGCAATAAGAAAAGCTCTAAATACAGTCTGTACTCCTCCGATTAAAGACCGTGTATAGACCAAACCAATTAAAAAAATTCCTAAAGTCGTAATCAGGATAACACTCCGTTTTTTCATCATTACTATAACCACAATAACTACAATTATTAGATAAAGCCAATGTGCTGAAGTCATTACTCCAAATTTCCCCCTCTCAAACATAACCTTCTTCACATTAACTATTTTCCCAAAAAACTAGTTCAATATGCCATTGTTGGAATGAAAAAACCCCCGCAGATTTCTCAAAAGTTTAGCACATGTACGCACTAGAAAATCTGCTGGGGGAGATTATTTCTCTTATCCAATTTTAAATAATTCTGTAGGCCGATCACGGAATGTTAATTCTAATCTTACATCTTTATTTAAAACCAACCCGTTTTCTTCAACAGTATTTTTTACTGTCAAATATGCTAGGTCAGGAAAATTATTCTCTTTACTTAGATGGGCTAAATATATGCAGGGAGAACAATGTTCAGCTAGCTTAACCACGCAATCACCTGTATCATCATTAGATAAATGTCCAACCTCACTCATAACCCTCTTTTTTAAACTCCATGGGTATCTGCCGTATTTCAACATTTCTAAATCATGATTTGATTCCAATATTACATGCTTTACTCCTTTTAAAGCGTAAAGAACCTCCTCTGTAACATACCCCATATCTGTTGCAATTCCGATTTGTTCCTTTCCTACACTGATTACATAACCTACTGGCTCTGCAGCATCATGTGGTATAGAAAAAGGTTCAATATCAACCATACCAAGAGAAAAAGCCTTTTTGACTATCTGGCAGTTTTCTTCTTTAAGTTTCCCAAATTTTGTTTGAGCAGCATTCCAAGTTCCTTCTGTTGCAAATATAGGAATATCATATCTTCTGGATAAAATACCTGCTCCACGAATATGATCAACATGTTCATGAGTTATCAAAATTGCATCAATCTCTTCTCCACTTACACCTACCTGTCCTAATAATCCAGAGATTCCTTTTCCACTTAATCCAGCGTCAATCAGTATCTTATGCTGATCTGTTTTGATCAGAATCGAATTTCCAGAACTCCCACTTGCGAGTATAGAAATTTGCAATGAAATCTTCATCATCCCCTTAAAAATATAATACAACATTTATAATATTAGTGAACTAAAGTTTTTTTCCTGCCTAAAAGACTGAAAAATTTCGAAAATCTCTTGTCTTAAGCAGGATTTATACACTTTTTGCACGAATTTTTGTAAGATAACCTTTTTCTAGGGAGGTAGGGAAAGATGCAAAACCCAATAAAAGTGCTAGTAACGGATGACTCAGCTTTCATGCGTCAAGTTATCTCTGATTTAGTTAACTCTAACCCCAGATTACAAGTAATAGCCACTGCTCGAAATGGCGAAAATGCCTTAGAATTAATAAAAAAATTGAATCCAGATGTTATTACTTTAGATGTAGAAATGCCCAAATTAAATGGTTTTGAAACACTAAAAAAAATTATGTCAGAATCACCCAAACCTGTAGTAATGATCAGTCATCTTACTCAAGAGGGAGCAACAACTACATTTAATTGTTTAGATGCAGGAGCAATGGATTTTATTCCTAAGCCCTCAGGATCCATCTCGTTAGACTTTGCAAAAGTTGCTCAAGACCTTAGTGAAAAGTTAATTATCGCTTATGAAAACTTTCGTCCTAGTATTCTGAGCCTTTCAACATCCAGGCGGAAACGCTCTAAAATTTCAATTCCAACTTCTACTTTTTCTGAAGGAAAAAAAGATATGGTTGTTGCTTTAGGCACATCTTCAGGTGGACCTAGAGCGTTGAAAGAAGTTATTCCTATGCTTCCTGCCAATTTTCCTGCAGGAATGATTGTAGTCCAGCATATGCCACCTGGATTTACTAAATCTTTGGCTGACAGACTAAATAGTGAATCAAAAATCAGAGTAAAAGAAGCTGAAGAAGGTGATCGGATTGAGCCAGGTCTGGCTTTAATTGCACCAGGTAATTACCATCTAGAAATTGAAAAAGGCGGTATTGTACGCTTAAATCAAAAACCTTCATTATGGGGAGTACGCCCTTGTGTAGATTATATGATGCAAACAATTGCTCCTCTTTATAAAGACCAAGTTATAGGTGTTATTCTAACTGGAATGGGTCGAGATGGAGCAGACGGCATGGCAGCTATTAAGCAACATGGAGGACAAACAATAGTTCAAGATAAAGAAACTTGTCTAGTTTATGGTATGCCTAGAGCTGCAGTTGATAGGGGATTAGCAGATCATATTCTCCCTCTACATGATGTTACTCATAAAATTGTACAATTATTAAATCGTAATCGCTAAAGGAGCAGATCAATTATGAAGAATTTTGATGAATTTCAGATTCAAGCTTCCAAAGTTCTAGGACTTGATCTTGGTAGTTACAAAATTAAACGAGTAGAACGACGTGTTGAAAGTTTAATGCGTCGACGCAATATTCCAGATTTCTCTACCTGTTTACAACTTCTAAAAAAAGATCAGCAGTTTAGAAATGATTTTCTTAATCATTTTACCATCAATACTTCTGAATTTTTCCGAAACCCAACTAATTTTATAACTCTACAAAATAAAATTTTTCCTGAACTTTTATCAAAAAACAATCGAATTAAAATCTGGAGTGCTCCATGTTCAAACGGGTGCGAACCCTATTCATTGGCTATTATCCTCGACGAAATGGGGCTTAAGCCACATCAATTTGAAATTTTAGGTATAGATTTAGATCCAAATATTCTTCAAGCTGCAAAAAAAGGAGTTTATAATTCCGGCTCTTTAAAAAACGTAAATCCAGCAAGACTAACTAAATATTTCACGAAAATCGGATCCGAAATGTATACTATCAATGATAAAATTAAGCAAATGATAACCTTTAATCAATTCGATATATTAAAAGGTAATTATGTTAAAAATTGGGATTTGATACTTTGCAGAAATCTATTTATCTACTTTACTCAAGATGTAAAAGATACTCTTACTCATAAATTTGTAGAGGCTCTTAGCCCAAATGGAATTCTTTTTTTAGGTAATACCGAATTTATCTTTGAACCTGATAAATATAATTTACGCAAGGTAATTTCCAGCTTCTACGAAAAAGTTTAATGGCACAACTTTCGCAGTTCAATGCATAGTCGCTTTTTTTCTATATATGCCATTAAACTAGGCTTTGCATTTGAACTGCAAAAGTTAAGTCATTGATAAAGTAGTAATATGGATTTAAACAACTTCAGTGAATCATATACTCCTTTAACTGACCTGCTATAGTGGGATTAACCTTCACCTTCAAATAAATTCCTTCATTTTGATACTCTTCAACCAAGACATTTCCAACTTGATGAAGTTTTTCTACCCAACCACCCTGATTATATGGTATAACAATTTCTAATTCTGCAAATTCCTCTTCGATCTCTGTACGAATTAAGTCAAATAACTTCTCTACTCCCATACCTGTTAAACTCGAAATCACAACCGACGGATTATTCCGCTCATTTAAGTAAACAATCTCATTTTCAGAAAGTAAATCCCCTTTGTTATAAACTGTAATAATTGGTTTCTCTAAAACCTCCAAATCACCTAATACATCCAATACAGTTCGAATCTGTTTTTCATAACCAGGATGACTTGCATCTACAACATGAAGTATTATTTCTGCTCGTTGTACTTCTTCTAACGTAGCTCGAAAAGCAGCCACCAGTTGATGAGGTAGTTTTTGAATAAATCCAACCGTATCACTCAATAATATTGCTGAACTACCCAAATCCAACTTTCGCATAGTTGGATCTAAAGTGGCAAAGAGTTTATTCTCAACCAGTACATCAGAATTTGTAAGACGATTCAAAGTTGTTGATTTTCCTGCATTTGTATACCCAACCAAAGCAACTATTGGAAGAGTACGACCTTGATGGTGTAATTCCCGTAATTCTGCCACTTGTTTGATTTCTTCTTGTAACTCTCCAATCCGTTTACGAATTCGACGACGGTCAACTTCGAGTTTTGTTTCCCCAGGTCCACGTGTGCCAATTCCAGCACCCAATCTAGATAATTGCTGACCTAATCCCATCAACCTTGGAAGCATATATTTTAACTGTGCTAACTCCACTTGCAGTTTTCCCTCACGAGTTCTAGCATGCTGAGCAAAAATGTCTAAAATAAGCCTACTTCGATCAACAACCTTAATCAGAATCATTTCTTCTAAGTTTCGCTGTTGAGCTGGGGTCAACTCATCATCGAATATTATTAAATCTATTCTCTCCAAGTAAGCCTGATATTTTAGTTCCATCGTTTTACCAGGGCCAATATAATATGCAGAATGAGCAGTATCTCTAGACTGGGTAATCCTATTCACCACTTCTGCTCCTGCAGTTTGAGTCAACTGTTCCAATTCTTCTAAAGATTCTTCAATAGAATATTGATCTTTCTTACGATTTTTAGGAATATCCAATCCAACTAACAATGCTTTCTCTACCCGTTTTTCTGTCAAATGAGTATCTTCTTCCCTCAACTCTCGTAAGATCTCTTCTATGCGCTCCTTTGAATCTAATCGAGTCAGACTATAAAGGCTATAGCTACCATCAAGAACAAAATTTCGACTCAAACGACCATGCTCAACTTCAGGATAAAGGATCATGCCTTCATCAACTTGAAAATCAACTTTTAGCCAAAGATTAAATCCATATCGAGCAAAGATATATTTCTCATTTAACTGAAGAGTACTAATATCTATCCCTTCTCCAAAAGTAAGCCACCTATAACCCGCAAGACTTTTTCCATTAGTTGGTATCAACTCTGACCATTCAACCAAAAGAGTTTCATCTATTTTTCCAGGAAATGCACCAACTACCTTGCCTTTTTGATTTGTTATCAAATGTAACTCCATTTGATAACGTTCAACAAACTCTTGAATCATACTTAGTTTTTCTTCGGTAATTAACTCCAGATGAACATCAGACCATTCCGCCATTTCTTCCAAAAGTGCACGAATCACTTTGCTTGAATTTAACTTTTCCCAAGGAAACACGCAATCCCTCCTCTACAAAAAATCCCCTACCAAGATTTAAAGTAGGGGGAAATTATCATCTTTCTTTTCGCGCCAGATGATAAACCAGTCCAACGATTCCAACAGCTAAGTCTTCATTTTTAACTTCAACTCCATCAGGAACTATAATCCTAGTTGGTGCAAAATTCCAAATTGCCCTAACACCAGCATTGACCAATTGATCAACAATTTCTTGAGCAAAGACAGCAGGTACGGCAACTATACCCATTTCAATACCATTATTCTGAACAACATCTTTTAAACATTTCATACTTTGTACTTCAATTCCAGAAATACTGTTACCAATTTTTCCTAAATCAGCATCTAAAACCGCATTCACTTTCAATCCCAACTTTCGAAAACCTTCATAATTTACGAGGGCACGACCTAAGTTTCCAGCACCAATTAAAACAATTGGCCAATAATTATCTAGACCCAAAATACGTTCTAATTGTTTCATTAAAGATTTAACTTCATAACCTACACCTCGGCGCCCAAACTCACCATAATAGGATAAATCTTTTCTTACCTGAGTAGATGGTACACCGATTCGGTCACCTAATTCTTTTGATGAAATCACATCAATCTCTAATATACTTAATTTATCTAAACAGCGATAGTATAGTGGTAAACGTTCAACTGTTGTTTTTGGGATTGATATCTTCTCCTTCATAATAACTCCTCCTTAATAAAATTAATTAATTCTTCTCCCTACTCTTCACTCTAATTCTGCCTTGTGAATATAATCCCATTATACTATAGGTTTGAAAAAATTTCAAACTTTTAAGGATAATAAATCTAGCATCACTCCAACTTCTCAATTGATCATGTATAAAAATAAGGTAATTAAAAATAAACCACCTTAACTAAGGAGGATAAGTATTTTCAATCAGAACACAAATTACATTAACTAGAAGACTTTTAATAAAAAACAGGACATGTCTAGAAAAATTAGCCACCTTAATTCAATTAAAAATCATCAGTGGTTTTTTTTTACTATACATGCCCTTGAATTACGGTTTCTTTAGTTAGCTTGTTCTAACTTTTCAACTTGCTCTTTTTTAATACTTAAAATTTTAAAATTGTTATTATTTACAATTCTGTAAGTTACTTTATTCACCTTCAAAACTGTTCCTTCATGCCATTCACCAAGCACATTCTTATATTTTACACGATCATCTACTTGAATCATTATCTATCCCTCCTTTAATTCCTTAAAAATTTATCTCACCAAAGGTAAGACTATGATTTCCATTAAAATTAACCTCTAATATTTAAATTCGCTATAATCGAAAAAATTCCTTCGTCAATTTATAATTTTACTGTAAAAAACTTAAGAAAATGTAGGTAATTTTTCTTCAAATATATTATAATCATACTTATATACATATAAATATGATTATAATATATTTCATCATATGAAATGTAAAGTCTTTTTATAGTATATTATTTATTTTCCCCTAAAATACATTATCCACTAGCAAAATTGAAATTTTTCCTTTTCTTTAATGTCTACTATAGCTAATTGCTACGTTAATATGCTTTCTTATACACTATCCTTTACAAACACCTCCTCACTTATATTATATATTTTTCCCATTTTTTTTATGTTTAAACATACCAAAAGACTGCACTATGCAGTCTTTTGGGTTTTTATGATGCTTCTCCCAATCTATACTGCTGAGTATGTAAACTTTGATATAAACCATTTTCTATAGCAAGAAGTTCAATATGTGAACCACGTTCTTTTAATTTTCCTTCATCAATTATAAGAATCTCATCTGAATCTTGAACTGTAGCAAGTCTATGAGCAATAACCAGGGTGGTTCTACCTTCTGACAAACGATCTAAAGCTTGCTGTACAAGGCTCTCCGTTTCTGTATCCAAAGAAGATGTAGCCTCATCTAACAGAAGAATAGGTGCATCTTTAAGTACTGCACGGGCAATCGCAATTCGCTGACGTTGACCACCTGAGAGTTGAGCCCCTCTCTCACCAACCATAGTATCATAACCCTTTTCAAAAGCTGAAATAAACTCATGAGCATTCGCAATTTTGGCTGCTCGAATAATATCTTCTTCTGTAGCGTCTTTGTTACCATATTTTATATTATCAATGATAGTTCCTGTAAATAGATGTGCATTTTGAGGAACATATGAAATATCATCTCGCAAACTAGATAATTCTTCTTCATTAAGTGATTTACCATTGACTACAATCTCTCCACACTCAGGTTGATAAAAACCCATCAACAACTTAAAAATTGTACTCTTTCCTCCACCGCTTGGGCCTACCAAAGCTACTTTAGTACCTTTTTTCACTTCTAGACTCAATTTATCAATAACCTTCTCATCTTCCTGATAACTAAAACTAAGATCTTTTAAGAAAACTGCATAGTCTGTGTTAATCTTATCTGGAGTTCCTAGATTAGAATATACTTTTGGTTCTTCAGGTTGATCTAATACTTCCCATATGCGATCCCCAGCAGCTAAAGATGCCTGCAAGTTAGCTATTAATCCACCCAGTTGACGGAAAAAATTCATAACTGGATTTTTTAATTGTGAAAGCGCAATAATTGTGCCTATTGTAACCCATCCATTAATAGCAAAATATGCCCCAACCAAAATATAACCTAAAATATCTAACCATCTAGCTAAATTATTAAAAGTAGCCAATTCAGCATTCCGTTTTACAAGTGTAACTGATGCTTTATAGACATCCTCATTTTTCTTTAAATACTTCTTCGCAATTGTTGAATACAGATTATAGCTTTTAATTACACTGATTCCATTATACATATCTGTAAAAGTCTCATTGAGGAAACCTAATCTATCCTGAATCTTTCTAGCAACTAGCCGGAGAGGTTTAGCATATAGAGCATTTATAATAAGCCCAGCACTTCCTGTAACCAGACCGATGAGTGCTAATCTATAATCTAACATAAACATATATACCATCGCTCCAATACACCCAAAACCCGCAAAAATAACATTAGTGAAACCACCAAAATATGCTTGTTCGAAAACTGTAATATCATTTGTTAATTTAGAAATTAAGTTACCACTATGTTCATTTTTAAAATACTGAATAGGTAAAACCTTAACTTTATCATATAACATTCTCTGAACCCCACCAGTAGTTCTAAAACAAGCTCTATCTATCATATAGAAGAAGATTGGATTCAATATTGCAGTTATAAGTATATAAGCACAATCAATTAGCAGACACCTAACTAATAAGTCAAAATCACCTGCTTCTGCCGCATCATAGAGGTCTTTCATGATTTTTGCCATTAAAACCCCTCGAAAAGCAAAACAAAGTGAAGCTCCTAAGAGACCGATTGAATACATCCAAACTGTATTCTTCATTGCCTTGAATATACGTCTCATACCACCGCCTCCTTTTGTTGACTTTCATGAGATAGTTGACGAAGATATAGTTTTTTATACACACCGTCTTTGAGTAACAATTCATCATGTGTTCCTGTTTCAACTACTTGACCTTCATCGACTACAATAATCCGATCTGCCTTTTTAATCGTTGATAAACGATGTGCAATTATTAAAGCAGTTTTATCTTGATTTAATAACTCATCAAGAGTTTTCTGAACCAAATACTCAGAGTGTGTATCTAAAGCAGAGGTGGCCTCATCTAACAAGAGAAGAGGAACTTCTTTTAATATTGCACGCGCAATAGAGATTCTTTGCTTTTGTCCACCTGACAGTTTATCTCCAAACTCACCAACACTAGATTGGTAGCCATCTTTTAATTTTGAAATAAACTCATGTGCATTGGCAGCTTTTGCAGCGTCAAAAATTTTGCCAGATGTCTCCCCAATTTTGCCATAACCAATATTCTCTTCAATGGTTCCAGGGAAAAGATATGTATCCTGAGAAACTAAACTGATGTAATTTCTCATCTCTTTTAGATCCCAGTCTCTAATACTTTGTCCTAAAAGATTGACCTCTCCCTCAAAATGATCATAATAACCTTGAAGTAATTTAATAATAGTTGTTTTACCACTCCCACTTGGACCTACAATAGCAACTTTTTCACCAGTCTGAATATTAAAATTCATATTATTAATAATCTTTTCTCCTTCTTCCGTATAAGCAAAAGAGACATTCTTAAAAGAAATTATATCATTACCAGCACTAAGAAGCTTTGTTTCAAACTTTTCTCCGCCTTCGCGTTCAGGGGCTACATCTAAAATTTCAAAAATCCTATTAGCACCTTCCATCTGAGCCCTAAATTCACCTAACATCATTGGTAATTGGGCTACCGGGCCAGCCAACGGGTTCAAAAGATTCACAAAAGCAAGTAAAGCACCAGGAGTAAGCTCTCCTTGAATAACCCAGTATCCACCAAATCCAAAGCTTAATAAAAATGGAGTTACTCCTGTAACTATGTTGATAAAAAGCAGTACCGCACGTGCTAAGGTTACTTTAAACCCATTTAAGACAAATTCATCTACTGCTTTTGAAAATTTTTCGCCCAATATTTTTTGCAAATTAAAGGCTCGGGCAACTTCTATCCCAGTAACTGTATCTTGAAAATTACTATTAACTACTCCCCGGCTTTCCTGCACATGACGAGTGTATTTAGCTAAGGGTGCACTTGCTAATGCAGATAATAGTAAAATCAAAGGGATGCCAATTGTACAAACCAATGTTAGTTTCCAATGAAGGATAACTAATAAAATTAGAGCTAAAACGCCTCCAACTATTGCATGAATTACGTTCATTAAAGTAGCATTTGAAAATACTCGAACCAAATTCATATCATTGTTCAAACGAGTAAGCATATCACCTGAATGTCGCTTATCAATCTCTTTTACAGGTAAATGCATAGTATGTCTACCAACCAGCTCACGTAAAACTTTAATTCCTCCTTCAGCATACATACCAGCCCATCTAGCTCTTAAGTAACGAATTATGCCATCTAGCAGAATTATTACTAACATAATCAAAACTATAGATTTAAAAATATCATATTGTTCTTGTTGCACTGCATCAATAACTGTCCTCAATGAATAAAAGACAAAAATCTCACAACCTGCCAAAATAACTGATAGTAATAATACTGCTACTAAAAAGATTTTTCTAGGAAACATTTTTGTCAATCTGGTAAATCTCCGAAAAGCTAAACCCAATTTAATCACTCCTTTTTACGTTTGATATATCACATTTTATCCTACCTGTCTATCCGGTCGTTCTTCTACAATATTGAAGATCGTCCGTCCTACGATTCGTAAGATATTTATAGTATTTTTATCATCATGGATAAAAAAATGTCCGCCCGGAAATTTATTGATTTTTAATTTTCTCTTAGTATATTGCTGCCAACCTTGAACCTGTTCATCAGTTAGTTTCTCCTCTAAACCAGAAAAGGAAGTTATTCCACAATCGAATGGCTCTCTCTCAGAATGTTCATATATATCACAGACTTTGAAATCTGCCCTAAGAATTGGAATAAAGATATCCATCAGTTCTGGATTTTCCAAAATTTCTGTCGGAGTTCCCCCGTATTTTTGTAATTTTGCTTTAAATTGATCATCTGGGAGCAGATATGTTTTTTCATCATCTTCGTCTTCTATATGAGGCGCTCCACGACCTGAAAGAAATAGATGCAAAGGAGCAGGTAATCCAGAATCCATCACTTTGTAGGTAAGTTCTTGAGACATGATTGCTCCCATACTGTGCCCAAAAAAAGCATAATCAGTATCTATAAGTTGATCTTTAACTTGTTCAAAAATATCTTCCACCATTTCATCTACAGATTCACTAAATTTTTGTCCAAATCGCCGTCCACGCCCCGGAGGATCAATTGGTATAATTTCAATTTCTGGTGGAAGATATTGTTGCCAGCGTTTATAAAATCTAGCTGACCCTCCAGCATAAGGGAAACAAAAAAGTTTAAATTGTGCCATTACAACCATCTCCTTAAAATATTCACTAGAACATTATGCAAAAAGTTGATCTAAATCATCTTCTGATAAATCTACTGTATCAAAATCAGAAGGAGTAAAGGTAAAATTAGTACTATCTTTACAATGCTCAAGAATTTCCCGCAAAGCAATAACATAATTCTTTAAAAATTCATCAATCGTTTCTTTTCTAAATCTCCTTGTACTGAAATGAACTTCTATCTTAAATTTACCTTCAATAACCATACTATTGATTTCAAGAAGACTAGTTCTATGATTTTCAAAACCAATCTCTAAACCTATTTCTTCAGGAGCAAAGCTAAATAAATCATTAGCCAAATCTTCGTCAAACTGCCCAAGATAATTAAACAAAACACCTACATCTTTTTGGTCATCCACCTGGAAAGGTTGTTTTGTGAGATATTTTAAAACACCATATCCTATCCCTTTATTTGGAATTTTCCTTAACTGTTCTTTAACTCCTTTTAACTGATTAGATAAATCTTTCCGTCCTGTTAAGTCAAATTCTACAGGGAAGATAGAAGTAAACCAACCAACTGTACGAGAAAGGTCTAGTTTAGCAACATTTCCATAAATATGTTCCTCCCTACCATGGCCTTCCAACTGAATAAATACTCTTTCTTCACCAGTCCACTGTACGATAGTCCGTGATAATGCAGTCAAAAGAAGATCATTAACATTCGTATTGTAAGTTTCATTAGCCTTAGAAAGAAGAAAATTTGTCTCTTCCTCGCTTAAGTAAGCCTTGCAAGTCTCTGTATCATCAATTTTTCCAAACCTAGGCTCTTCATCTATTACAAAATCAACTGGAATCATTTGTGCATTATTTAAATGTTCCTCCCAATATGAAATCTCTTCCTTGAGATCATCAAATTGACTATATTCAATAAGTGCCTCAGCCCACTCTTTAAACGAAGTTGTCTTTCTAGGTAAAGTTAAGGTACCTGTCTCTTTAAGACTAAGATAATTTTGAACCAAATCTTCTAGTAAAATTCTCCATGAAATACCATCTACACAAAGGTGATGTACCGTAATCAATAACCGCCTACCTCGTCTACCCAATTCAAAAAGACCAGCTTTAATCAATAATTGACCTCTGACATTAAAACTAGATTTTAACTCCATACTCTTCTCCATAAGTTTCTGGTTTTGTTCTTCTACTGTTAAAGAT
Organism: Halanaerobiales bacterium; assembly: GCA_023128035.1. The sequence continues at coordinate 16,549 of JAGMES010000080.1, forward strand.
GTTAAATCAAAGACTGGTATATCAAAATCATGCTCTAGATATTTATTCTGATAAAACATTTTTCCATTCGCATCATCAAGATTCAATCGTAATGCGTCATGCTGTTCAATCAATTTCTCAAAAGATTTTTGTAAAACTGACAACTTTACATCGCTCATCTTCAATAATATTGATTGATTCCAGTAGTCTGAATTCTCTAGTTTTTCATCAAAGAACCACTTCAAAATAGGAGTAAAAGGTATCTCACCATTTAAAATTCCTTGTTCCGCTTGAATCTCTTCAATTTCAGTTGTTACATGAAGAGCTAATTGACTAATCGTTTTGTAAGTAAAGATATCCTGCACTTGACAATTGATTTCTCTATTTTTTAAACGATTACTAACTTGGATAGCTTTAATGGAATCTCCGCCTAATTCAAAGAAATTATCGTGAATGCTCACTTTTTCTGAACCAAGAACTTCTCCCCAAATTTCAGCAAGAATCACTTCTTTTTCCGTTTCAGGAGCAACATATTCCACTCCTGTCTCCACATTGTTAAGAGGTTCAGGAAGTGCTTTTCGATCTACTTTTCCATTCGAAGTGAGTGGAATCTCCTCCAAATTGACAAATACCGTTGGCACCATATAATCAGGAAGAGATTTTAAAAGATGACTACGTAAATCTCCAACAGTCAAATCTTCATTCGCTACAAAATATGCAGCTAAATATTTACTTCCTGATTCATCGGTTCTTGCATCCACAACTCCATTCTTAATTTGAGGATGTTTTAATAAGGCTGACTCAATTTCACCAATCTCAATCCTAAACCCATGAATTTTAACCTGTGTATCGACACGCCCAAGATATTCAATCTTTCCATCAGAAAGATATCTTCCTAAATCACCAGATTTATACATTCGCTTACCAGCAATAAATGGATTAGAAAGGAATCTCTCTGCAGTCAGCTCAGGGCGATTTAGATAACCCCGGGCAACTCCATCTCCAGCAATATAAATTTCCCCTACTCCTCCTACTGCTACAGGTAAAAGATTTTTATCAAGTATATAAATCTGAGTGTTTTGAATCGGTTTTCCAATCAAAACTGAACTATACTTCTCTTCAGGGTTAAACTTATGTATGATACACCCTACAACTGTCTCCGTTGGGCCATATTCATTATGGATTTCTAATTTTCCATCAAAACTATCTATTACAACTCTCGACAAGTCTGCTTTTAATTCTTCCCCACCTAAGATAAATTTCTTTATAGAAGACTTGGAATGATTCTCATCCTTAATTAAAGAAAGATGTGCAGGTGTGAGCTTTACAACAGAAAGATCAGATATTTTCATAACCTCAGAGATTAAGTTGCCTCTTTCATTTTCAACCACATAAATTGTTCCACCTTTAATCAATGGTACAAAAGTACTTGTAACAGTCAGATCAAAAGAAAGTGATGAATAAAGAGGGAAGTTTGCATCACAATCTGAACAGTAATAGTTACCAGCCCACCAAACATAATTCATAAGCCCTCTATGTTCCACCATAACCCCTTTTGGCTTACCAGTAGAACCTGACGTATAAATGACATAACAAAGATTTTCAGGCGTTGCAAGGGGCTCTAAATTACTGATATCGCCTTCTGGATGAGAAATAAATATGTCTAAGTCGATAACCTCTCCGTAATGTAAATAATCTTCTGGAATTCTACTCTGAAGATGACTCTGAGTTAAAAGAATCTGACATTGTGCATCTTCTAACATAAATTTTTGGCGTTCTTCAGGATAGTCTGGGTCTATTGGCAGATAAGCACCCCCGGCTTTATGAACACCAAGAATTCCTACCAGCGTTTCTAAAGATCGTTCCATCATAATTCCAATCAAACTGTCAGGCATAGTACCTTTTTCTCTAAGTTTTCTTGCCAGTTGATTAGCTAGGCTGTTCAATTCATAATAAGTAAGTTTTCGCTCACCAAAGATCGCAGCTATTGCATCTGGAGTAAGCTTTACTTGCTTTTCAATCAGTTGATAAACACACTGATCCTCTGGGTAATCAGTCTTAGTATCATTCCATTTATAAATAATTTTTTCTATTTCATTTTTATCCATAAAATCAATCTCGGATAGAAGTTGATCTGGATTTTTTATTACTTGTTTCGTTATATTTAAAAAATGTCGTGTAATTTGTTCAATCTGCTCCTGATCAAAAGCATCAGTAGCATAATCAAAATCCAATTCTAGAGTTCCCATTTCCATTCTGTCATTAATATGTATTGTCAAAGAATTCTCTTCACATCCATTAAAGACCCAACCTAACTCAACAGGTGCATCACCAAAAGCCTGTTTAAATGAAGAATTTTGATATGATAACGAAATTTCAAATAACTTATTATTCCCTTTTTTTGCTAATTCCAAATCTTTCACCAAAAGATCAATTGGGTAACGCTGGTTTCGATAATATCGACTTTGATCTTTCAGTATTTTTTTCTGGAATTCTGCAAAAGTCATTTTATCATCTACATAGCCTCTAAAAGGCATGGTACTAATAAACATACCAATCATATCCTTTTGACGAGCAGACCGATTTAACACTGGAGTACCGATAATAATATCTGTGGCTCCAGTAATTCGATACATATATGTAAAGAGAGTAGTCATATAAAATGAATATACTGATATTCCAAACTGCTCTATGTAATTTTTCAATTGATCTGTTGTCATTTCATCTAGTAATAAGCTATATCTTTTCCCTTGTACTGATTGTGATTTTTTTAAAATGGGCGATAATGTAACAGCTTCTGGAATATTTTGAAAATTTTCAATCCAAAAATCTCGATTTTTCTGAAATCGTTTAGATATCTTATATTTTTTTTCATCCTCAATAAATTCCAAATATGAAGGTCTGGACAAATCATCCCCTTTATCTCCACCTGATGCCAACTTATAACAAGCATCTAACTCCTTTCCCAACAAGGAAAAAGTCCAACCATCACTGACAATATGATGACATTTTTGAAAATACATAAAATCATCATCAGCCAGTTTCAAAAGAGCACAGTAGATATTTTCCCCTTCAGGAAACAATTCTTTTACTTTCTCTTCCATCCATTGAAATGTTTTTAGCTCAGGATTTTCATCAGAACTAAAATCATAATAGGGTAAGGAGAACTCCTCCACACTCCTCAAATACTGTTTCGGTTCACCATTATCATCTACAATTCTTAATCTCATTCCTTCATTTCTCTCAAACATCTTTAAAAAAGCCTGTTCCATAATTATTGGATCAATTTCCCCTTTAATTCTCAAAAAACCACCAATATGAAATAATCCTGTTCCAGGGTTCATCTGTTCAGTGTACCAAATTCGCTTCTGTGGATGAGTTAGTGGAAACAATTTTTTTAATATTGGCTCACACCATTTGATCATTTCTATGCCCCCCCTGTTATCTGTCCTAATATACTACAATGTAGTATATTATTAAAATACGCCATAGTAGAGAAAAATCCTTCAATTTTATTACATTTAAATAATTTATTTATATTTACTATTATTCTCCCCAAATATAAACTATAAATTTAAAAGGTCTCTGGAGAAATCCTCCAGAGACTCCTCCAAACATTTTTTATAGTTCTTTTATCTTTTGAGTTAAGACC
>JAGMES010000081.1 GCA_023128035.1 Halanaerobiales bacterium
TTCTTTTTTTATGCCTAAATATTCCGCGAAAAATTAATTTTAAATATAACATATTTGACCCCTCTTTAAATTATTTAATTTTCATACCAATGCTGTTGCTACAAAATAATCCCTCTCAAATTTTACGCTCATTTTTATTGAGTATTTTAAGTTATCAAGATATAAACTATATTGCTCGTCATTAACATTAGGATCGATATTTACGGAAATTTTATTAAATCCAATGGAAATCCCAATACCCATAGCTTTACTAATAGCTTCCTTTTGTACCCAGGCTTTATAAACAGAGCGTAATTGATTGAATTTATCATATTTTCTATACAAAGCCATTTCCCTAGGGGAAAAAATACTTTTAGCTAAAAGAGAAAATTTAAGCTTTGGATTTATTTTTTCTATATCTACACCAATATCTCCGCTTTTTACTATACCCACAAGGAGATATTCTTTTGAATGAGAGATATTAAAATCAAAATTTAAATAACCATTATTAGAAATAAATGGCTTTCCATTAGCATTATAATTATATTTTAATTCATGAGGAATCATATTTAAAAAGCTACTAATTATAATACGAGTAATGCCTTTACGTAAACAAAATAAACATTTGGTTTTTTCAAATTTTATTTCTTCACTTCTTCTACTTTCTTCATCAGAAAGACATCTTTTAATATAATTAATATATTTATAATACTCTTGGACGTCAATAAGCCATGTATAATGATCCGCTATATCTGTTTTTTTGAGAGAGAAAATTTGATCTTGAATTTTTTGCAAATTCATAGGAATTCCTCGCCCACCTTCTATTACGTATTTCAGTTGTAGATAAATTTTATCCCATATATGAATAGCTCCTTATATTAAAGATTTGTGGATAATTACTACCTATCTCTACTATAAGGAGTCTCTAGTTAAAGCCGAAATAATAACTATGTTTTATTTTTTGAGGATTCCATTACTGCTCCGAATAAACAATAATAGGATAGTTGAATAGTTAGATTTTTTTTTATCTTTTTTATGAAAATCAACCATAGAATATTGAATGTAACCATTACTTTTTAATTGGTCTTGTCCTGTTTCATACATTTGTTTTTGCTTATCATAAGTTTCAGAATTGTGTTTCTTATCAAAGAAAGGATAAGTTGTTATATGAGGAACCCCAAGCTCTATTGCTTTTTTAACATCATTAATATAATCATTTAGATGCTGACCCTCATGTCCAAAAAGCAAATCTATACTATAATTAAATTTAATTTTGGTTAAATATTTACATATTTCCTCGGAAATATCAGATCCATGATTCCGATTATAAAATTTAAGACTATCATTATTAAATGATTCTACTGCTCACACCTTTTGGTCAATTTAAATTTTAGAACAATTTAAAAGTTAAAACAAGTTAAATTCTTTGTTTAATTCTTCAACTACTTTCTTAGGGCCCATAGAATTTAGAAAAGATTGGCTATATTTTTCTAGACTTTCTTGCAAACTTTTATTAGTAATTATTTCGATACATTTTTCTCGTAATTTTTTTACTTCTACTTTCTTTTCTAAATAAACGATGCCACAACCACATTTTTGAATGAGCAATCCATTGCTCTTTTGTTCAGCAGTAAAAGGATAAATCAATAATGGTGTTTTATATAGAATAGAATCACTAATGCTATTAAAACCGCCATGAGAAATAAATAAAACAGATCGTTTTACAACTTTTCGATATTCTTCTAAACTTAAATTGTCATAAATTTTTATGTTATCAGGCAAATTTTTTATGTTAACTTTATTATTTTTCGCTCCCCCAAACGAGATAACAACTTCATAACCAAGATCTTTGGTGGCTTCAATACAGTCATCCCAAAAGGTTTCACTAGTAGCTATAGTTCCTAAACTAACAAATATAGTATCCTTTACTTTTGGCAATTCACTATCTTCAATATGAGCAGGGCCAATAAATTTTACGTTATCAGGATACTCATTTCCGCCTGGATGAAATTCTTTTGAAGTCATAACAATAGAAAATTTTCCACGATCAGCCATCATATTCCACGGTTTGTCAATGATTTTACCATATTGTTTTTCAAGTTTTTTTATCATTCTCATAAATTTAATCGTAAACGGAAAATACAATACCATGCTTTTAAATATATCAAAAGCAAAGGATGGTAAATTTTTGATAAGAATGGAATCGCCCATAAAGGATGAGAAAAAGAAAGCCATAGGAACATTATAATACTGAGCAGCAATTTTTCCCCAAATTGCGAGTGTATCACAGATAATTAAATCTGGTTTTTCTTTATTTACTTCTTCTAGAATAAAAGGCATTATCTTTTCAGTTAATGTGTAGAATACATAAAATATGGCTGAAAATTCTTTATGCAGACTTGGATCATCAGCTAAAGCGTTGTAATAATCCACAAAATTATCAGGATATTTACGTAGATCAATATTATCTAGCCCTTTAAATTTTGGAAAATACCTATCAAAAGTATAATAAATCAATTTAACATCTTTTTCTGCTAATTCCTTACACATATTAATTTGCGGATTGACATGACCAGAAACTGGAAAATTAATAAACAATATCTTTTTCAAGAATTTTTTCCTCCTTTTGCGCCATCTCATTCTCTAATTCTCTCATTAGCATTGTTGCTTGATAGAGTTGGTCAAATGAACCGGCATCAGTCCATTTAGAGTTAAGTATTCCATATGTAAGCATCCCTTGTTCTGCATAGGTATGTAAAACATCAGTAGTTTCATATTCATTTCTCGAACTCTTTTTCAATTTTTTAATTAATGAAAAAACTTCAGGCTTGAAAATCCATAAACCTGTATTAATATAATTTGAAAATGGGACCTTAGGCTTTTCGACTAATCTCGTAATACGATTACCTTCAAACTCAACAACACCGTATTTTGAAGGATTTTCTACTTCAGTGATCAATATTTTTGCATCAAACTCCTTTTTTTCTTCTTCAAAATCATCGATAAAACTTTTAATATTCTCAACAACTATGTTATCGCCGAGAATTACCATGAAATCTTCATCTTTTGCAAATTCTTCTGCGCATAATAATGCTGCTCCAGTACCTTCGTTTCCCTCTTGGATTTCATAGTGAAGATTTACTCCCCATTCTTTTCCTGTTTTAAGAAGTCTGAAAAAATGCCCTAGGTATTCTCCAGATGTTACTATAAGAATTTCTTTTATGCCGACTTTTGCTAATGTTTCAATTGGATAATGAATCATTGGTTTTTTATATACTGGCAATAAATGCTTATTAGTAACTAAAGTTAAAGGATGCAATCTTTTCCCATGACCGCCTGCTAGGATAACACCACGCATAAATATCACCTCACTAATAATTTTTAAACCATTCTAATCTCCGAACATCATAACCGCAGTAGAAATATATCATAGTTCATTGCTCTTTAACTGTTACCTAACCCTTATCTTAATTCAATCTAATCGCTTTTTTTGTTTCCCCAGAACCCTTTAATATATCTTTTGTCCATATTGTCTTTTAATTTTCTCCAATATTCAGGATGATTGACATACCATTCTACTGTCTTTTTAAGCCCTGTTTCCAAATCATATTCTGGTTTCCAACCAGTACTTTTCATTTTACTAATGTCCAAACTATATCTAAGGTCATGACCTGGTCTATCAGCTACATATTTGATACATGATTCATTTTTACCGACTAATTCTAAAATCATTTTAGTTAATTCTAAATTGGTGCATTCCTGATTACCACCAATATTATAAACCTCACCGTTTTCACCATTGTGTACTAAGTGATAAATAGCACTACAGTGGTCATCTACATATAACCAATCTCTGATCTGATTTCCTTCCCCGAAAATTGGCACTTGCAATCCATCAACTAAATTTGTTATAAAAAGAGGAATTACTTTTTCTGGATACGCCCAAGAACCATAATTATTTGAAGCACGAGTGATGATAACAGGTAGTTCAAAAGTTGCAAAATAACTATAAGCTAACCGTTCACCACCTAGTTTTGATGCAGAATATGGATTGCGAGGTTTTAATTCAGATTTTTCAGTAAAACTACCCTCTAAAATCTGACCATATACCTCATCTGTTGAGATTTGAATAAACCGTTCAATTGAATTCTTATTGGCTAATGCATTTTCCAGAAGAACATGAACCCCAAGAACATCAGTTTTAAGAAAAGATTGTTTATCTTGAATAGAACGATCCACAGCAACTTCAGCAGCAAAATTAACTACAACATTGACACCCTGCATTGCAAGTTTAACTACATTATCATCACAAATATCCCCATGAATAAATTCAAAATCATCTCTATCAACAAATTCTGCAAGATTGTCCATATTCCCAGAATAGGTTAATTTATCTAAAACTCTAACATTAATATTCTCTTCATGATTGTAAAGATAACGAACAAAATTTGAACCGATAAAACCTGCACCACCGGTAATTAAATATTGTCTCATTTTAATCACATCCACCTTCAATTTAATATTTTTTGAAAACTAATGTAGCATTATGTCCACCAAAACCAAATGAGTTTGACAAAGCTGCGCGAATATTCATTTCTCTAGCTTGATTTGGAACAAAATCAAGATCTAATTCAGGATCAGGATCATTCAGATTAATGGTTGGTGTAACCATATTATTACGCATACTTAATATAGTTACAATACCTTCAATAACTCCAGCAGCACCAAGGGTATGTCCATGCATTGATTTTGATGAAGATATAGCTAATTCTTTTGCTCTTTCACCAAAACATTCTTTTATACCAAATGTTTCATATTTATCATTTAAATTGGTAGATGTTCCGTGTGCATTAATATAATCAATTTCATCACAATTTACTCCTGCATCAGCCAAAGCCATTCTCATAGTTTTTGCCATTCCAACCCCATTTTCTTTAGGAGCAACAACATCAGTCGCTTCACTTGTAAGTGCATACCCGGCAAGTTCGACGTATATTTCTGCATTTCTCTCACGAGCACTTTTTTCTGATTCCAGTACCACTACCCCAGCACCTTCGCCCATTACGAAGCCATCCCGTGTACTGCTAAAAGGGCGGCATGCTGTTTCCGGGGAGTCATTTCTAGAAGACATAGCCAATATTTGATTAAAACCTCTTATGTACTCAGGATCAATATGCGAATCAGTCCCGCCTGCAATAACAACATCCGCAATACCTGATTTAATCATTTGATGGCCTAATCCAATAGCGTATGCAGAGGTAGCACAAGCTGTAGAAACATTAAAATTAGGCCCTTCCAAACCATACTGGATAGTTATCCAAGCACTTGGTGCATTTGGCATAGATTTAACAATAATATGAGACTCTGATTGGTTTCGCTCTACATCATTATATGCAGTAGTGATTACACCCATAATTACTGCAATTCGAGTTCTATCATAATTATCAAAATCGATACCACTATTCTTAATGGCTTCATCTACTGCAACCATTGCCATTCTCGTTGTCCTAGTCATTTTTTTTCTATCTCTTCGTGGAATTATCTTTTTAGCAACTTCCTCGAATTCTGGGCCAACCTCTGCAGCAATCTGAGTTTCTAATTCACTTGGATCAAACAAAGATATTCTTTTAACACCAGGCCGACCCGCTACTAAATTATCCCAAGTTGTCTCTACATTTGCACCAAGTGCAGTCACCATCCCTAGTCCAGTAATAACAGTTTTATTCTCACTACTCATTTACTTTCCCCTCCTTTAAAATACCTACAAATATTAATTAATAACAGAAGATAAATCCATTAGTTGATAAAGAGGATCTTGCTTTTTTTGGTAACTCTCTGAAAGACAACTCATAATTTTTTCTTTCCCCACTCGTTTAAACATACTAATTGGATCTTCAGATAATCCCAAAACTTCCTGAACAGCTTCTTTAATTTCATCTTTTTTAACATAACCATTATGTATTAAGAAAGCTAGTTCATTGATAAGCAAGCTCTGTAACCTTAATACAATATTTTGTTTATAATCATCTAACTCAGTTTCTTCAATTTTTTGAAGATCTACTGGATGTTCTTTCTCATAGTCTAAAAGACCTTTATTTCCTGGCCCTCCTTGATAGGCCTCTTCCATCAATTTTTTGCCTAAAATATAAAATGGAGTGTAAAGATTCCTATAACGATCATTCATAAAATTATCAAAACTTTGAAGAATAATATTTATACCAGTAGAATCAATAATTTCAAATAATCCATAGGTCATCAGATTATCTTTTAACACCTTATCGATTTCTTCGATTGTTAAATATTTCTCTTCATAGATTAAATAGATTTGAGATATCATAGTTAAAAGCATATTAGACAAAATCATATTTGCTTCTTCTTTAAGCTCAAGGATACTCTTATCAACCTTTGTTATTAAATCTTTAACTATATCGATATATTTTTGTCCAGTAAATTTCGTTTTATTAATCTCAACAGTCTTTGTAATCTTTATAGGATAAAAGAAATGTAGTCCTAGACATCGATCTTTTTTATTACATTTTTCAAAGATAACTTTCAATGGTATCGAAGAAGTATTCGTTGCCAAAATACACTCTGGTTTTACAATAGATTCTATCTCTTGAAAAATTTCTTTTTTAAGTTCTCTATCTTCAAAAACTGATTCAATAACAAGATCACAGTTTTCTAAAAAAGATAAATCACTTGAAACAATGAAAGATTCCATCTTTTTTTCATATGCAGCATCTGTTATATAACCTCGTTTTCGCATTTTCCGTAATTGTTTTTCAATTGACGCAGTTAATTTTTCGACATCTTCAGAATTCTTACATTTCAAAACAAGGTTATCATAATACTGGAAAAAGTGATTAAATATTTCTCTTCCCATCTTTCCTTCTCCAATAATTCCTATTTGCATATTTCAACTCCCTCCTGAGAAATTTATAATCCCAAGGAATTTCCATAGATAGAGAAAAACTTTTGAGTTGCTTTTCCACTTGTCTTGTACAGTTCTGTAAGCTTAGCATAAAAATCTCGTTCTGAAAGTTTTGTTTTTGTAACAGCATTAGTTAGATTATAATAATCAAAATCTGTAATAACTATTTCATCCTTTAATTGTTCCCATTGTTCTGTTCCAGGGAACGGTGTTAAAATAGTGAAGCCTGAGTGATAAATTGGATTTTCCTCAACAAAACGACCCATTCTCTCAAAATCTTTTTCATCATAATCTGGACGGACAATATAGTTTCCGTTTACATTAATGCCAGCTTCATTTAATATTTTTAGTGCTATTTTAGTATTTTCAATGGAATTATCTTTACCGTATTTTTTAAGTTCCTCATCACTTGTAGCCTCAAGACCGCAAATTGTTACCTTCAATCCAGCTTTTGCCGCTAATTGCATGAGTTCAGGATGTTTTATTACTGTATCTGTTCTTACATCAGCAACATAGTAATGCTCATCCAATCCTTCTTCAATAATTCTGGTAAACAATTCTCTTGCTGCATGAATATTCCCAAAAGTATGAGCATCACAAAAACGAATTATAGGATATTTATCTAATAATTTTATTTCTTCAATGACAGAATCTACACTTCTAGAATAATATCGACCATTTAACATTTGCCATATATAACAAAAATTACATTTATGTGTACATCCTTGAGAAGTACTTAAGTAAGTAATCTCTTTTTTCATTTGAGGAATAATATATTTATATTTATCAGTCAAAGATCTATCAGGTATAACAGTATCAAATAAATAATTTTCTTTGAATTCTTTATAACTTATTTCACTTAAAGATTTAGTATAATAAAGGCTGTTTCCTCTATTTATAGCAAGACCAGGTATTTTTGAATAATCTGCATTTTCTCTATTCTTTTTAAACTCTTGAACTATTTGATAAAAACTTGATTTTCCGTGACCAACAGTTAGTATATCAACTTTTGAGCCAATGAATCCTTCAGGACATGCAGTAACATGAATCCCGCCCATAACGATTAGAATTTTGTTATTAATTTGTTTTACAATTTCCAATGATTTTAGTACAGAATTATATTGAGCAGTTAAACAAGTAAAAGCAACAATATCAGGTTTAAAATCGTTAATTTCTTTACTAAGTCCCTCTATGTGATCATAACTATGATCTGCATCAAGTTCAGCTTTTTGATCAAGAATAACAACATTTTCATTAGGAAACATTGCTGCCAATTCATTTAATGCTAAAGGTGGTCCTACTAATGTTCGTTTTGAAATCGCTTTCCTTCCTTCTTCATCCGCATATTCAAACATTCTAAACTTATAAGGAATCTGTGGGTTTACAAGCAAAATATTCATTTTATTCCCCTCACTTATATTAATATTAGTGTCGGACTTAGTTCATTATTTTTCAAATTATTTTCCCTTACCAAAGCCCTTAAATCAATTAATAACATGCTTTACAAATTAGCAATTGGGCTTTGGTAAGAGTAACTCCATATTATTCAGCATATCGTAGAGTAAATCCAGCTTGCATAAACTTACTTACTTCCATTACAAAACTAAATACTAAATCATCATTCTTGAAGCTATTTTCTTTTAACAAATTGTGAATAGAAATTAAAGCAGCAGGTGGTCCTGTATAACCAGTATCTTGAATTGCAATGTGGAATTTATCTTCAGGGATATCTAATTCAACACATTCTTGTTTGATATGTTCACAAACAGCTTTAGATGGCATATTTACTACAAAATACTTCAGGGTAGAGAGGTCAAGCTTCTGGATATCAATCATTCTCTTTAATGCATTATAAAAAATTGTATAACCATTTTCGTCAAACGCAAATTCACGCATTTTATTTAAATAAATCTGCCTTACATGATGATTACCATTTTCATAGTCAACCAAAGGATTATTGTAATGGTAAGGATAATTATTACCCATTGCTGAAGCTTTATTTCCTCCAGCAGACTCAATATAGGTATTTTCTAAGAAAAAACCAGTTTTCTTTTCATCTACAGCTGATAAAACGAAAGCTCCAGCGCCATCACATAGATACCAGCGCAAAAAGATATCTTCTTTAGTAACTTTCTCTTGGTTATAAAACTCTGGAATAAAGCAAGAGCTTGAAATGTTTGAAGAAACAACCAAGGCATTCTTATACTCTCCAGATTTTAAAAGTGAATGAGCTAATTTAATAGCTTTATAAATAGATGTACAATTGGAATGAATATGAAATTCACCACAAATATCAATGCCTAATTCTTCTTGTATTCTTGTTGAAATCGGAGGCATTTGATGAGAATACGCACCCGCATACACTAAAAGATCAATATCCTTAGCTTCAAGACCTGCATCTTCTAATGCTAACTTACCAGCTTTTACAGATAAACTTAAATTATCTTCATCAAAAGTCCTAGTCTTATTATTAAATGCGTAATGACAATAATCAACTCCAAGCATTTCTTGCATTATAGGTTGAATTCGATCTATCCACTTCATAATTTTCTCAGGCGCGTTAGTAAATTTGCCAAGATAATCGTTAATTTCTTCAAATTTTATAGGTTCACCTGGAAGATATGCACTTGTCCCACGGAGCATTACATTTTTCTCCATAATATTCCCTCCTCATATGTTGTTAGACGTCTTACAAACTTTATTGTATTCGGTAATATACTTTTCGATATATTTCTTTGAATACATCTTTTCATTTTGCAGAATAAATTTCATTAACCCCTCACAATACGGTAAAAGCTCTTTTTTGCTGACAATTCCATCAACTAAGCCTATTTCCATGGCTTCTTCAACAGATAAGATTTCGCCATTAAACACCAATTCAAGAGCTTTTCCAAGACCAACTAATTCTAGAACCCTCAAAGTACCAGTAACTCCTGGCAAAAAACCAAATGTTGATTCTGGAAGACCCATTAGACTGTTTTTACTACAAATACGGATATGACTACATAAAGCTAATTCCATTCCTGATCCAATACACATTCCTTTAATAGCACTTATAACAGGGATGTCAAGACTGTTAAAATAATTAAACGTCGCACGGTTTTCCAAATACCATATGGGATAGCCAACTAAATTATCATTACTATCAAGTTTACTTTGAGTGGCGACAATTTCTTTTAGCTGATCTACATCAGCTCCTGAACTATAAGTTCTTCCTTTACCAGTTATTATGATTCCCTTGACCTTAGACTGACTAATATACTCACGAACCATGAAAATTAGTTCTTTTAAAAACAAAGCAGTCGTTTTATTAGCAGGGGGATCGTTAATAACAAGATAGCCAATATTATCTTTTTCTTCAAAATAAACTTTATTTAATTCAATTTTCATCTCATATCCTCGTTTTTATAATATTCTTTAACAATTAATTCACAAAACTGTTTAGATTCCTGTTCTAATAATAATTCTCGATTATGATTCAATCCAAGATGTGTGTAATGTTTAAAGCATTTTAATATTGATTTAATTTGATTCATATTCTTATTTTTCAATAATTTAGATATATATTTTCTTACTTCACTTAACATATCATCCATATCAATAATTTTATTTATTAACCCTATTTTATAAATCTCCTTCGAATGCAAAGTCGTTTTGAGTAAACTCTTATATCCGTCTATATTTCGTTCATTTCCCATGAGCAATTGGCAACGCTCTTCAAAATTAAAAATAAATACCGATTCATCATCAGGAAATTCGATAGAAAGATTATCTCCACCCAAACGGATATCACATGTCATAAATAATTCTAGCAAATCTCCAGAACAATAGTTATTTATTACTCCAATTGTAAGGACGATTAGGGATTTTAACCATTTATACAACTCTACTTTTTGATCATTGGTTTGCGCATTATCCTGTCCAGTCCAAATAATAAGCAAGACATTAATTTTATCTTCGACGATATTTTTTTCAATTACATCCTTATGTTTAAAAATATCATTTAAGTTGTTGATATTTAAAAAAGCAGTAGCATCCTGAATCAGCAGATTAGATTTTCCTTTTTCTATAATCATACTATTACCTCGTATCCAATTCATTTGTAATGAAATCAGGAATTTCATGTACGATTCTATCGGTGGACACAAAAAGCATTTTTACAATTGCTTTTGCTGCCTTCTTATTTGTGTCTTCTAAATAGATATCTTGTTTAGCTACCAAATAATCACCTTCATAATGCCATTTACTTTTAACAACTGCTTTATCAAATACATTTAATTCTCTAATATATCTAATATTTGTTTCAATGACTATAGCCTGAAGTGAATTGCTTCTCATATAATCAAGCCATTTTGTATCGTTAAAAAATTTCCAACGGGCTTGTTCTAAATATCTTATATAAACTGCATTATTAACATGATTAAATGAGTCTAACTCATAACCTCGTACTTCGAAGGAATACTCATTTTTCATAAGTAGAATTTCCCTTTCTTTTTTTAGTTTCAATAAGTAAATTCTTTTTTAAAATTTTATACCGCCAATTCATAAATTTAATATGATTCGGTGCTAAAAATATGGAATAATATAAATGAATCAACTTATTTCGTCCAGTAAGATGATGTGGATCTCCAAATACTATTCCATCTTCTGTTTGAGTAAAAGTAAAACTAGCATTACCTTTCAATGGACCATCTGACGATATAAATTCAATAGACTTATTCGGTATTACTTTTACTACCTTTAATTTATAGTAAAAAAATGGTATCGTAAAACGAATTGTTCCAGTACACCCTACATCAAATTTTTCTTTATCAAAACTTAACCAGCAAAACGGAAAAAAATTAAACCATTTAGTGAATTTTTTTATATCATAAATGTGATCGAAAACATCCTCACGAGAAGCTTCATCTGATCTAATTAGGGTGGAAGAATTAATATACGCTTCTTTTTTGATCAAAGAAAATAGTTTCCTAATCATTTTAATATTTGAAACCTCCCTACATATTTTTAGCTAAGTCTGCAAACATTTTTCCTTCTTTTTCCATAGCCTCTTTTTCTGTATCGAAAATCGAATTGTTTACAGATTGTATGATATATCTTATTTGATGTAGTGACTTATTTTGAGTTAAATCATCTATAAATTTCAAAGCAGCAGATAAATGCTCTTTGGTCGGAACAACCTTGTCTACTAAACCTATTTCTAAAGCTTCCTCGGCAGAAATTGTTCGTCCAGAAATAATAATCTCTAATGCTTTATTTTTACCAATAGTTTTCGGCAGTCGAATAGTTCCAGCAAATCCTGGCAATACACCAAGATTGGATTCAGGTAAGGCTAATACTGCACTAGTCGTACATATTCTGAACTGACAACTTAAAGTAATTTCCAATCCTGCTCCAAAGCAAGCCCCACTTACTGCAGCTACAGTAATAATCGGTAATGTCTCTATATAATTTAGAATTTCCTTACCTTTCTTTAGGGCTTCACTTAAGAGATCAGGATTATTGCGATTCTCTTTTATGTAATCAATATCTGCCCCGGCAGAAAAATGTCTACCTTTTCCGGTAATTATTAATCCCTTTAGTTCTTCCTTTGATAGCCATTTTTTTAAACAGTTCAAATCCAAAAACTCCGGTTGATGAATTTTATTCTGCCTTCCATTATCAATTGTTAGAATCCCAACTTGGTTTCTTGTTTGAAAGGAAACTATTCCGGATGTTTTTTGTTCAGAATACGATTCCATACATTATTCACCTAAATTAATAATATCATTTTCATGCTGATAAATCAGAAAAGAAGTTTCTACTACCTCTCCAAGTGTCTCTGCTGGTTTCTTAAGTAAATATTTTCCGATGGTTTGAAGCTGAATATTTAACTCATACTTCTTTTTCATTACTTCAACGAGCTCAACAAACAATAAGGAATCTCCATCTAAGTCATCCATAATAGTCATTTGATCATTTAATTCCTCTACTTCAACTTCACACTCCTCAGCGAAAAACTCGTAAACTAAGGCTTTGATTTCTTCTTTAATTTCAGGTGTTAAATTTCTCATCTCATCATCCTCCTAATAATTTTATGACTCTTTATTTCTTTATTTAAATTTTCAATGTTTATTAAGATATATTTACAGTAAAGCTTAAAAAAATTACATTATTCACCCAAATTAATAATATCATTTTCATGCTGATAAATCAGGAAAGAAGTTTCTACTACTTCTCCAAGTGTTTCAGCTGGCTTTTTAAGTAAATACTTTCCAATAGTCTGTAACTGGATATTTAATTCATACTTCTTCTTCATTACTTCAACGAGTTCAACAAACAGTAAGGAATCACCATCTAAGTCATCCATAATAGTCATTTCATCTTTTAATTCCTCTACTTCAACTTCGCACTCCTCAGCGAAAAACTCATAAACTAAGGCTTTGATTTCTTCTTTAATTTCTGGTGATAAATTTCTCATGTCATCATCCTCCTGAATAGTTTTATTTATTTTTAGTTGACATTTCTTCCTTTTGTTTTTTATACTTCTTTATATCACTTTTATCTTTTAACTCAAGAAGTCGGCGTAGTAATGAAGAAATTAAAAAGCTTTTAATCTTATCGGAGAATGTAAATTTAACATTCAACACGATATTATTTTCCTGCAATAACTCTTTTACTGTTTTTGCATCTCCACTATTTATTATCTTTGTTTTTTCAACATAATCATCTAAACCCAATTCTAAAAACCGTTTAACTGTTGGTACGCCTTCTCTGTTCACTCCTCTAAACTTAAAATATTCTGGAAGCATACCTGGCTCATCACGTTCTTTAAAAGTCGTATCTTCAAGATACCAGTCCTCAATATCATCCTCTTTTTTACGTTCAGACCATTTATAATCTTTTAATTCAAGCCCACAATTTACATTAAAAGCATTTTGCAGTTGATAGATCCGTTCAGATGCATTAAATACATCTTCATCGGTTACATCAAGATTATATAAGCCATTCATGATATCAGCAAAATCCTGAAAATATCCAACACCCATATTTGGAAGACCATGGATTGCAAAAATGCATATTCCAAGAGAATCAACAGCATATTTATAATTTTCGTGCCACCAAACAACACGGCCTTTTCTCTCAGAGGTAGCCATTTCTTTTTTTGCATCTATTCCAAAAACGTACTTGGCAACGAGTTGTGCAGAATATCCTCCAGAAAGCATTGTGAAAGGAAAATCTCTTAAGTGATCTCCACCCCTTGTGGAAGTAAGATAACCTAATGACCAAGCCATTCGCTCTCTTGATTGTGTTCCAGTATAAGATTTCTTAATACAAAAAGTATAGTCTTCAGCATTGAATTTTTTAGCTGTTCGATAAGCACCATCTGCAAGAATATCTCCAATACCTTCACGTTTAGCCATCTTTTGCATTAACTCTTCAATAACATCCGTGTCACCAAACTTAACTATTTTTCCATCGACATCACTTTTTGTTAGAATGCCTCGTTCCTGGAGTTCCATTATTAACCCGATTACACCAGCAACTTCAATAGTATCTACACCAAGATAATCAGTGAGTAATTTTAAATGTATGATACCAGCCCAGTTATATACACCAAGACTTGGACCAAGGCTTGCAACTGTACCATAATCTATCCGTTCACCTTTTTCTCCTTTATATTTTCCTTCTCTTATTTCATATGCTTTTGCACATGCAACAGGACAGGCATAACATGGTACAGTTTTAGTAACATGATCAACCTTAAAAG
This sequence comes from Halanaerobiales bacterium, assembly GCA_023128035.1. The sequence continues at coordinate 14,661 of JAGMES010000081.1, forward strand.
GAGCAACAAAAATATTTTTGATTTCTTCACCACATCCTGTTTTACAGTTTTCAACAGGAACATGTCTGTCTTTGTTATATGTTTCCACCAGGAAATTTGTTCCATTTAGAGTTCCCATCTTAGAAACAACTGAGCCACGGATAGATTTATTCCATATTTTTCTAATTTCTCCGATTTTCTCTTTGTCGTAAACCGGAGGAGTGCATCTCTTCTTTTCAATTACGATCGCTTTTAAATTTTTTGAACCCATGATGCAACCCATACCCATACGTCCAGCAGCATGAGATTTGGACATAATTATATTTGCGAAAAGAACAAGGTTCTCTCCTGCAGGTCCAATACAGGCTACTTCACAACCTTTACCATGACGTTCTTCTAAAATATCCGTTACTTCCTCGGTCCAGGTGCCCCATATATCAGAGGCATCTAAAATTTGAATTTCTCCATCTTTATTAATCAATACATATACAGGGTTTTCTGATTTTCCAGTAAAAACTAAGTGGTCAATTCCAACACCACGCATTCTTAAAGTAAAATCGCCTCCTACATTTGCATCTCCAAAAATGTCAGTCAAAGGACTTTTTGCAGTTATAGTACACCGGTTTCCCGCTAATAAACCGGTCCCAACAGCTGGGCCAACTCCAAAAATGAGTACATTTTTTTCTGACAAAGCATCATGATACATTGCTTCTGATTCATAAAGAATCTTAGTATTTATCCCAGTACCACCAATATACTTTTTTCTCATCTCAGGAAGTATTTCTTTCTGAAATACTTTTTTATTGGACAAATCAATATAAGCTATGTTATTATCTTTTCTCTTCATCATTTTATCTTCTCCATTACTTTTTTTGCTTTTCCTTTTGACTTTACTAATTTAGTATAAGTGAGAAACTTACAATCCGTGTTGATTAATTTTGAGAATTTTGTAATAGTCCTATCCAAACTTATTTCTACAAAACTCTCGATTCCCATATCAATAATTGTTTCTATAGAAGTTTTCCAATACATTCGACTTGCCATGTTTCTAACAAGCTCTTTCTTCAAATCAAAAGCTTCCTGGATAATACGCTGATCAAAACTTGAGATTATAGGTATTTTACTATCCAAAACTTGTAATTGTGCCACAAATTTAGCTAGTTTTTCTATCCCTCTTCCGGCGTAATGGGAGTGAAAAGCAAACGGAGCATTTACATTCTTAACCTTTAATGCACCTTCTTTTTCTGCTGTTTCCATCACTTTTTCAACACCGATAAGGCTTCCAGAAATAACAATGCAAAGCTCATTATTTTCGCTGGCTACCTCAACACAATCCTTTAAGCAATGACTCTGTATTATGTTTTCAACATCTTCGCAGGTCATTCCGACAATAACTGCCATTGCTTCTTCTTCCCTAGCAGCAGATTGGGGATACTCATAGATAATCTTTAGCATATGTAATCCCGCTTCATAAGAAATTGATTTTCCACAAGCCATTGCTGTAATCAAACCCATGCTGTATCCAAGAAAAATTTCTGGTTTTATTCCTAGATCAGTAAATGTTTGGTAAACAATATGGTCACAAGTATAAATAGCAATCCAATCACTGAACAACTTGTCATATTTTTCTGTTGAAGAATTAAATAAATAGTTCCACAAGTCTAATCCTACTTCTTTATATGCGATAGAGCAATAATGGTTTAGCATTTCTATTTGTTCTTCATTGAGTAGGTGTAAACAACTTTGATATTCAACTCCTACCCCTTGAAACAGAAAGGCATATTTCGGATCAACAAACTTATCCATTTTATCACCTACTTTCGTTTATTAGTTATTTGCTGTTTTTTGATATAATATTAATAAATAGAACACATTCCTGATACTCTAAAGTTATTCCTGATACTCTAAAGTTATTAACATATTTTATTATCGTTGAAATTTTTATTTATTGGAAATTCATAACTAGTTAACTACATATATTATAATGTATAGAACAATTGTTGTCAACTGTTCTATTAATGCTTTATTGGTAAATTGTTAAATTATATTTATAGATAATAAAGAATGTCTGCAATTCAGCAGTATAGATATCCAATAATGTTAATTCAATACTATATTGGGTTATTTTTAATATAGTTAGTTTCGTATTTAAAGGTTTGTTTTTTACAAACAGAAAGGTGTGAAACTAGAAATACATGTTAAAATGCCCATTGTATTCTGTCTTTCTTATCATTCTACCAAAATCTCATATTTTATGTCAAATGCCGCGAATGACGTTTATCTCTTTTAATTGCTATTAGATACTATTTTATTTACGAATGCTCGAAAAAATACAATATACAAAATATTGTAAGATACGAACAATAAAAAAATCTTCTTTAGTATTGTTCGATTTAAAAACGCTTAATTAGAAACTTCTCTTATCTATAACTCTCTTGGCTTTACCTTCACTTCTTTCAATAGTTTTAGGTTCTACCAGTTTTACTTTAGCACTAATCCCAAGGGTACTATTCAGATTTTTTTTAATTTTATTTTTCAATCTTTCTAGTTGCGTATTATCATCAGAGAAAAACTTTTCTTCTACCTCAACATGAACTTCTAACACATCTAAATTATTTACTCTATCTACAATCAAAAGATAATGAGGTTCAGTATCTCCCATATCAAGTAAAACACTTTCAATCTGCGATGGAAAGACATTAACACCCCTGATTATTAGCATATCATCACTTCTACCCAAACACTTTTCCATTCTTACCAGAGTACGTCCACAATCACATTTATTATAATTCAATCTAGTTAAATCTCTGGTTCTGTAGCGTAAAATAGGTAAACCTTCCTTAGTAACAGTTGTAAAAACTAGCTCTCCCTTTTCCCCCTCAGGTAATACTTCTAAGGTCTCAGGAACGACTATTTCAGGAATAAAATGATCTTCATTAATATGGAGACCCTCCTGATATTCACATTCGCTAGCTACACCCGGGCCAATTATTTCACTTAAGCCATAAATATCAATTGCCTTAATGTTTAATCTTTCTTCAATCATCTTTCTCATACCATTTGTCCATGGTTCTGCACCAAGTATTCCCACTTTTAATTTTAATTCTTCAGGGTTGATCCCTTTTTCAGCAATTGATTCAGCTAGGTAAAGTGCATATGAAGGAGTGCAGGCTAATGCAGTAGTACCAAAATCCTTCATAAGTTGAATCTGTTTTCTGGTATTACCTCCTGAGATTGGAATTACTGTAGCACCAACTTTTTCACTCCCATAATGAATTCCCAATCCTCCGGTAAAAAGACCATAACCATAACCGACCTGAATAAAATCGTTTTTTTCAATTCCAGCGCAATATAGAGTTCTTGCAACAACCTCAGACCATGTATTTATATCCTTTCGTGTATATCCTACCACGGTAGGTTTTCCCGTTGTACCCGAAGAGGCGTGAACTCTAACTATCTCACTCATTGGCGCAGCAAACATGTCATATGGATAATTATCTCTCAAATCCTGTTTAGTCGTGAATGGTAATTTTGCTAAATCTTCTACCCCCGTTATGTCTTCTGGTACAATATTTTTTTTCTGCATTTTCTTACGGTAAAATGGTACATTATGATATATCCTTTCCACCATTTCCCGTAATTTTTTACCCTGCAATTCCCTCATTTCTTCTCTGGACATACATTCCTTTTTTTCATTCCAAATCATCATACTCTCTCCTCTCTGATTATAAAAATAATGAAATACCAAAATATCTATTCAGAAAATATTCGACATTACACACTGCTTATCCTTCTATTTTTTAAATAAAATGTAATTTACCCTATTCAAATTTTTATCTTAATAATATTTAATTATTGTTAAATTTAAGTAAAATAAGTGTAAATATACAGCGCTTAGAAACGCGATTTTTTTTAAAATAAGGAAATTACTATCTTCATGAATGAGGAATTTTCCTTTCGAAATATCTATCAATAAAATTCGCAATAAGCCAACGTTCGTGTTTTTTCGGTAACCACTAAAATCTGAACGTAAAAAACTCCCCCGTGTCGCAGAGGAGTGAGGTTTTTAAACTGAAAGTTAGCCTATCCTTATTTGATACATCGACTTTAAACAATTAGCAGAAACACAAGTTGGTATAGTTATTTCTATCCCAAAAATTTTGGCTATAGAAAATTAACGCTGTGGTAAAAAACTACAACATTCTCTAAACTTATCGACTAATTCTGGATTTTCTTTGTCTGGATATATAAGCTTTTCTTTAACTAAAACATTAAAAGATTTTACTAACTGGACAGTCTAAAGTTCTATA
>JAGMES010000082.1 GCA_023128035.1 Halanaerobiales bacterium
ATGAATCTATAACAAAGAGAATAGATGAATTTTGTAAAAATCATAAAGTTACAAAATTTGCATTTGTCTTAGCGATCTTCAAATTAATACTAATGAAAACAATTAATCAAAAAGATATAACCATCGGAATTTCAGTAGCAGGTAGAAGAGATGAAGAACTGGAAAATATCTTAGGTGTTTTCTTGAATCTATTGGTCATTCGTACTCAAATTCAGAAAGATGCAGAATTTAAAGAGCATTTATATAAGGTGAGAGATAACTTGATGGAGGCTCAAGAATATCAGGATTATCCATATGAACACTTATACGCAAAATTAAAAGAAGAATTGAACTTTAAGGAAAATTCCTTGTTTTCAATACTATTCAACTATATGCCTTATCAGGAAAGTAATAATGAAATTACTCTTAATGAATTTACCGTAAAACCTTATAAAATCGAAGAAGTACAACCTAAGTATGGCCTTACTTTGTATGCGAATGAAGGCAAAGATAGAATATTCCTGAGTGCTGTTTTCCAAAGTAAGCTAGGAGAATCGGTAATAGAACATATTTTGAATAGCTTTAAAGATGTTATTGAGGTGGTATTGGATAATGAAGATATTTTAATTAACCAGATATCTTTGGTAAAAAAAGAGAAGCAGCAGGAGATGTTCTCACAGGAATTTGATGAGGAGTTTGATGATTTGGAGTTTTTCTAAGAAGAGGTAAAATAAGAAAAGTAGATTGCTTAAGAAGCAATCTGCTTTCTTGTTTGTCTAGGAAATAATGCTATTGAAGGTTAAAAAATGAGAATTAGGTGAAAACAAATATTGATCATGAAATAAAGGTATTTATACAAAAATGACGAATAAATAGAATATTGAGTAAGAATATTAACGCATAAAAGACTTAAATAAAATAAAGTATAATTAGGAAAGGAGCATTAATATGTCTATCAAACAAAAAAAGATTAATAATCAAAATGTGCAGGATATACTTTCCTTAACGCCAATGCAGGAAGGAATGTTATTTCATTATTTAAAAAATTCGGAAGAAAAATTTTATTTAGAACAGTTAAGCTTAAGTATTTCAGGAAAAATAGACCTGGAATTGATAGAAAAAGCATGGAATTATGTTATTGAAGCCAATGAAATGTTGAGGACAGTCTTTAGATGGGAAAAGTTAGAAAAACCTATACAAATCACATTGAAGAATTATAAAGTACCCATTAGAATAAAAAAATTATCAAATCTAGATAATACAGAGAAAAAGATTTCTGAGATTAAAGAAAGTGATAAAAGTGAAAAGATAGATATAAGTACAGAACCCTTTAAAGTAACATTGATTAAGTTTAGTGATAATGAATGTATGATGATTATAACTTATCATCATATTTTGTATGATGGCTGGAGTAATGGAATCATACTTAAAGAATTTATTCAAACTTATAATGCCTTATTTGAAAATATTGTCCTGGTAAAACCACAGAAAAATAAATTCAAAGAATTTGTAAAGTGGCTTCAGGATCAGGATAAAGATGAACAGGAAAATTACTGGATACAGTATTTGGAGGGCTTTGATAGTAAAACAGTGCTGCCTGTATTTCAGGAAACTCAACAAAGAAATGTAGGGCCAGAATCTTATAAATTCACATTAGAAGAAAAATTAACAAAAAGTATAAACAGTTTTACAAAAGAAAATAAAATAACTTTTGCTTCGTTGTTTTATGGAATATGGGGTCTTCTTCTACAAAGATACAACAATACGGAAGACGTGGTTTTTGGTACAACTGTATCTGGTAGAAATGCAGATATAAAAGGTCTAGAAGAAATGGTAGGTTTATTTATCAATACCATTCCTCTCAGAGTACGTAAGAGTGAGAATTCAGAGGAGAGTATAATAGCTCTTTTGAAAAATATTGATAATGTATTGAAAGAGAGAACTAAATATGAGAATGTTCCATTGGTGGATATCCAGTCATATAGTGGGATAGATAGCAAAGAAGGACTTTTTGATTCAATCGTCGTTATTGAAAATTATCCTTTAGATAAACAACTAAATGAAAAAGATAATAAATTAAAAATTGAATCATATTCAATCTCTGAATCGACGAATTTTGATTTTACATTGACAGTAGAAATGAATGACTGTATAAATATCCAATTTATATATAATACATTGAGATTTGATGAACAATTAATAATGAGAATATCAGAACATTTTTGTAATATACTTTCCTATATTTTAGAAAAGCCTGATGAAAAATTGTCAGAGATAGATATGCTTACAGAAGAAGAAAAAAATAAAGTACTATATGAATTTAATGATACTATGACCAATTATCCAAAAGAAAAGACATTACATAAGCTATTTGAAGAACAGGTGGAAAGAACACCAGATAATACAGCAGTAGTATCGCGTACGCGAGCAGGGGAACTGACGTTAACCTATAGAGAATTAAATGAAAAAGCAAATCGATTAGCAAGAACCTTAAGAGAAAAGGGAGTAAAATCTGACAGTATTGTAGGAATATTAGTAGACCGTTCTCTTGAGATGATGGTAGGAATATTTGGAATACTTAAAGCAGGTGGCGCTTATTTACCAATAACTCCAGAGTATCCTATGGATAGAATAAAATATATACTTGATGATAGCCAAACAAATATCGTTTTGACACAAAGCAAGCATGTAGAAAAAGTAATGTTTAATAGAGAGGTAATAATCTTAGAAGATAACAAAATATATTCATCTAATGGAGAAAACTTAAGATACATAAATACTGCTAATGATCTAGCATATGTAATCTATACCTCTGGTTCAACAGGAAAGCCAAAAGGTGTTATAGTTGAACATCAAAGTGTTGTTAATATACTGACAAATATGCAAAACGACTATCCACTAATGGAAGATGGAACATATTTATTAAAAACTACATTTACTTTTGATGTATCTGTGACAGAATTGTTTGGTTGGTTTATGGGTAATGGAAGAATCGCAATTTTACCCCCAGAAGGCGAAAAGGACTTAACTACTATAGTAGAAGCGATCAATAAATACAATGTAACACATATTAACTTTGTTCCATCCATGCTAAACGTATTTTTAGATGGAATCACGGAACAGGATATTGAAAAAATAACTAGTTTACGCTATATGTTTGTTGCAGGAGAGGCATTCCCAAGAGAATTAGCTCGAAGATGCAACGCAAAATTAAAGGATGTAACTGTTGAAAATATATATGGACCCACAGAAACAACAATCTATGTAATAAGATATTCTACCGCCAGTTTAAAAGATGAACGCATAGTACCAATAGGAAAGCCATTAAATAATGTAACAGCTTATATTGTAAATAACTATAATAAACTGCTCCCAATTGGAGTCGCTGGAGAATTATGCATATCAGGAGATTGTTTAACAAGGGGATATTTTAATAGATCAGATTTGACAGTAGAAAAGTTTGTTGACAGCCCATTCAATTCTGAAGAAAAAATGTACAAAACTGGAGATTTGGTGAGATGGTTACCAGATGGAAATATAGAGTTTTTAGGAAGAATCGACCACCAAGTGAAGATTCGTGGATTTAGAATCGAACTTGGAGAAATTGAAAGCCAGTTATTGAATTATACTTCAATCAAAGAGGCTATAGTTGTAGATAGAGAAGATAAACATGGTGCTAAATATTTGTATGCATATGTAGTATCAGAAAAGGAAATAAAGGTAGGGGAATTAACTCCGAAGGAGTTGAGAGAATTCCTACTAAAAAGTTTACCAGAATACATGATCCCATCATATTTTGTACAATTAGATGAAATGCCATTAAATGCAAATGGCAAGATTGATCGAAAAGCAATTCCAGAACCTGAAGGTAACATCATGGTAGGAACTGAATATGAAGCTTCACGAAATGAAACAGAAGAAAAGTTAGTAGAAATGTGGAAAGAAATTTTGGGAATAGAAAAGGCAGGCATCAATGATAACTTCTTCGAGCTTGGAGGCCATTCTTTAAAGGCAACAATATTGGCAGCTAAAATGCATAAAGAACTGGATGTAGAAGTATCATTAAGTGAAATATTTAAAAGACCAACTATAAAAGGAATTAGCGAATATATTCAAAATATCATACGCGCGCGTGCGCAAACAGCTTATGAGAAAATAGAAAATGTAGAGTCTGCAGACTATTATGAAGCATCTTCTGCACAGAAGAGAATGTATATGCTCCAGCAGTTCGATTTAAGCAGTACAAGTTATAATATGCCGGGAGTGTTTGAAGTAGAAGGAATGCTAAATGTTGAAAGAGTAGAACAAGCCTTTGATGAACTTCTCAGAAGACATGAAACTTTAAGAACATCTTTTGAAACAATCGACGAGAAGATAGTCCAGAGAATAAATTCGTATACATCCGTAGATTTAGAATATATAGAAAAAGCAGATATAATTATTGAAGAAGCAGTAAATAAATTTATCAGACCATTTGGTTTGACTAAAGCGCCTTTATTTAGAGTAGGAGTTATAAGATTAGAAGAAGATAAATATATACTCATCTTTGATATACACCATATAATATCAGATGGTATATCTTTGGAAATTCTTATAAACGAATTCGCAAGCCTTTATGAAGGTAAAGAATTAGATAGCTTAAGAATTCAATATAAGGATTATGCAAAATGGCAGAATAAATTATTGAGATCAGATGTTATGGAAAAACAAGAAAAATATTGGGTCAATAGATTTAATGATGAAGTCCCAGTACTAAATATGACAACTGATTATCCAAGATCAACTATACAAAATTTCGAAGGAGATAGAATCAGTTTTAAAATAGATAAAGAAATAATAAAGAATTTAGATAGATTATCAAAAGAGACAGGTAGTACAATGTATATGGTACTTTTATCTGGCGTCAATATCCTATTGTCTAAATATAGTGGACAGGAAGATATAATTGTAGGAAGTCCAATAGCAGGCAGGCCACATGCTGATCTAGAGAAAATTATTGGAATGTTTGTGAACACTATTGCCATGAGAAATAATCCAGATGGAAATAAGACTTATAAAGAATTTTTAAAGCAAGTAAAAGAAAATGCTTTAGAAGCATATAACCATCAAGATTATCAATTTGAAGAGTTAGTTGAGCAGTTAGATTTAAGTAGAGATATGAGTAGAAATCCACTCTTTGATGTTATGTTTACGATGCAAAATATGCAGTCGCAAAACTTTAATAATAACGAATTAGTAATTGAGAATTTAGAATTAAAACTATATAATTTTGATCATAGAACATCTAAATTTGATTTAACAATATCAGCAACTGAAACAGATGATGAACTAATTTTAAATTTTGAATACAGTACAAAGCTATATAAAAGAGAAACCATTGAAAGAATGATAGCTCATTTTAGAAATATACTCAAAGCAATAACGGTTGATACAGATCCTAAATTAACTGAAATAGAGATGCTTACCAAAGAAGAAAAAGATCAGATTCTATATGATTTTAATAACACCTATGCAGATTACCCCAGAAACAAAACATTACATGAGTTATTTGAAGAAAAAGTGGAGAATACACCAGACAATACTGCAGTAGTATTGCGTACTCGCGCAGGAGAAATGATGCTAAGCTATAGAGAACTAAATGAGAAAGCAAATAGATTAGCTAGAACCTTAAGAGAAAAAGGAGTAAAATCAAACAGTATTGTAGGAATTTTAGTAGACCGTTCTCTTGAGATGCTGGTGGGTATATTCGGAATACTTAAAGCAGGTGGAGCTTACTTACCGATAACTCCAGAGTATCCAGAGGATCGAATACAATATATGCTTAATGATAGTCAAACAAATATTGTTCTAACACAAAGCAAGCATGTTGAGAAAGTAATGTTTAATGAAGAGGTAATAGATTTAGAAGATAACAAAGCATATTCATCCAATGGAGAAAACTTAGAGAATATAAATACAGCGAAAGATTTAGCATATGTAATATATACATCTGGTTCAACAGGAAAACCAAAAGGTGTATTAGTTGAACATCAAAGCGTTGTTAACATACTGACAAATATGCAAAACGATTATCCACTAATGGAATCTGGAACATATCTATTAAAAACCACATATACCTTTGATGTGTCTGTGACAGAATTATTTGGCTGGCTTACGGGTAACGGAAAAATTGCCATGTTACCTCCAGGAGGCGAAAAGGATTTAAATGCTATAGTAGAAGCGATCCATAAATACAATGTAACACATATCAACTTTGTTCCATCCATGCTAAATGTATTTTTAGATGGAATCGAGGAAGAGGATTTTGAAAAAATAAATAGTTTACGCTATATATTTGTTGCAGGAGAGGCATTCTCAAGAGAATTAGCTAAAAGATGTAGCGCCAAATTAAAGAATGTAACAATCGAAAATATTTATGGTCCAACAGAAACAACAATCTATGTAACAAGATACTCCATCGCTGATTTAAAAGATGAACACATAGTACCAATAGGAAAACCATTAAATAATGTAAAAGCTTATGTTGTAAACGAAGATAATAAACTCCTTCCAATCGGAGTAGCTGGAGAATTGTGCATAGCAGGAGAGTGCTTAACAAGAGGATATTTTAATCGAGCAGATTTAACAGCAGAAAAGTTTGATCCGTTCGTGCAAAACCCTTTCAGTCCTGAAGAAAAAATGTACCGAACTGGAGACTTGGTAAGATGGTTACCAGATGGAAATATAGAATTCTTAGGAAGAATCGACCATCAAGTAAAGATCAGGGGCTTTAGAATCGAGCTTGGAGAAATTGAGAACAGTTTATTGAGCTATGAAGATATAAAAGAAGCAATAGTAATAGATCGAAAAGATGAAGAAGACAATAAATATTTATGTGCTTATGTTGTATCTCACAGAGAATTAACTCCAAAGGAATTAAGAGAGTATTTATCAAAGAATCTTCCTGATTATATGATTCCATCATATTTTGTACAACTAGAAAGAATGCCATTAAATAAAAATGGAAAAATAAATCGAAAAGCATTACCAAAGCCTGAAGGAAATATATTCACTGGAGTAGAGTATGAAGCACCACGAAATGAAATAGAAGAAAAGTTGGTAGATATATGGAAAGAGGTTTTAGGAGCGGTATTAGGAAAAGAGAAAGTAGGCATCAATGATAACTTCTTTGAACTTGGAGGACATTCTTTAAAGGCAACGGTTCTTTTATCAAAAATGCACAAGAAGTTGAATGTAGAAGTTTCGCTAAGTCAGGTTTTCATAAATCCTACAATCAAAGAACTTGCACAATACATTAAAAAAGCTGAAAAAAACATCTTTTCTTCAATACAACCGGTTGCAGAAGCGGAATATTATTCTGCTTCATCCTCACAGAAAAGGCTATATATTATGTGGCAGCTTGCGGAAAAATCATTAGCTTATAACATGTCATCAGCAGTAATTCTTGAGGGAGAATTTGATCGGGCCAGATTTGAAAAAACCATAAATGCCCTTGTTAATAGACACGAAACTCTCAGAACATCCTTTAGACTGGTTAATGGTGAATTAATGCAGCGGATTCATCATGATGTTGATCTTAATTTAATTTATCAAATAATAGAAGAAGATAAACTAAAAGAGACGGCAATAGAATTTATAAGACCTTTTGATCTAAGCAAAGCACCATTACTAAGAGTTGTTCTAATAAAATTTGGCTCTAACAGACATCTGCTTCTATTCGATATGCACCATATTATTTCTGATGGGGTATCAATAGATATTCTGACCAAGGATTTTAACAGTCTGTACGATGGTAAAGAATTGTCTGAGTTGAAGATACAATATAAAGATTATGCATCGTGGCATAACTCTTTGATGGATTCAAAGATAATGGAGAAAATGAGTGAATATTGGACAAGAAAATTAGATAATTTCACTTATACTGAGTTACCTGTAACAAATATCTCTTTTAATAGACAATCAAATGGAAGAATCAAGCAATCAGAATTGGACGAATTATTAACAAAACAAATAAACGAGTTTTGCATAAGACATAAAGTATCAAAATTCATATTTATGTTAGCTACTTTTGAAGTTTTAATAATGAAAACAATTAATCAGAATGACATCAGTATCGGAATCCCAGTGGCAGGCAGACGACATGAAGATCTGCAAAATATAATAGGTATTTTCTTAAATGTTCTGGTCACTCGCACAAAAATTGAGAAAAATGCAACTTTCACTGAGTACTTATATAACTTAAGAGATGAGTGGATGGAGACTCAGGAATATCAAGATTACCCATATGAAGATCTATATGCAAAAATGAAAGAAGAATTTAACTTCAAGAGGGATTCACTATTTTCTATCCTCTTTAACTATATGCCAGAGTCGAAGAATGATTTGAGTGAACAAGCACTCACTGACAGACCTTATAAACTTGAAGAGGTAGAGCCTAAGTACGGTCTTACTTTATACGTAAGTGAAGGTAGAGATAATATTGGTTTGAAAGCTGTCTTTAAAAATAATCTAGAAGAATATATAGTTGAAAATATGCTAAACAGTTTTGAAACTGTTATTCAGACTGTACTGGAGAATGAAGAAATCTTAATTAAGAAGATATCTATGGCAGGTGGTAATAACCTTGACATTTACTCTCAAGTCTTTGAGTTGGAATCATTTGTTGATTCTCGAAGTTTGCATGGCAAAATAAGAAGTATTGCTTTAAATACACCTGATAAAACAGCAATTGAGCAGGGCGATAAGAATCTCTCCTACATTGGGCTTGAAGAGAGAGCAAATCAGATTGCCAACTTTTTAAATGCAAAAATTAGTGATAACAAAAATATACCTGTGATACTTGATAATAGTATAGAGCTAGTAGAAGCAATACTTGGGATCATTAAATGTGGTGGAGTATTTGCTCCTATTGATCCTAAGTTTCCTGAAAACAGAATTAAGTTGATGGTAGATGAGATTGATGCTGATTGGATTATAACCTGCAACGAATGGCTGGATAAACTCAATAGGATGATGGAGGGAGAAAACAGGAAATTAAATGCTCTGGTACTGAATTCTACTGCAAACACTGGACAATTAAATAATATAAATCTGTTCGAGTTTAATGATAATCTACAGAAAGAATGTCTGGTTCCTGCAGAGATATCGAATGAACACTGTTATATCTATTTCACTTCCGGTTCAACTGGAAAACCAAAAGCTATTTTGGGAAGACATATCAGCTTAAAGCATTTTATCGATTGGGAGATTAAAGAGTTTGGAGTTGATGAAAGCTTCAAAGTAAGCCAGATTATATCACCATCTTTTGATCCATTCTTGAGAGATATTTTTGTTCCGTTATGTTCCGGGGCTACCCTTTGCATACCTGAAAATCGGGAAATTATCTTAAACCCAGAAGGGTTCATGGAGTGGATTGATGATAAAGATATCACATTGATACATATGGTTCCAACTATCTTTAAAGCTTTGATAGCAGAAGTAGAAGATCCAGACTGCTTTAAAAAATTGAAATATATGCTGTTAGCAGGAGAGATGTTGAGAGGAAATGATATTAATAAATTCTTCCAACTATTTGGAAATAGGATTGAATTAGTGAATCTGTATGGGCCTACAGAAACAACACTGGCGAAACTTTTTTATAGAGTGAAGGAAGAAGATGCAAACCGTGTAGCTGTTCCTGTCGGCAAACCTATTCCTGGAGCCCAGGTTATGATCTTAAATGATGACAACCAGATTTGTGAGATGGGAAGCATTGGCGAAATATATATACGTACTCCTTTCATTTCAGCGGGATATTATAATAATTCTGATTTAACCAATAAAGTATTTATTATAAATCCTTTTAACGATGATTCTCAAGATATAATTTACAAAACAGGAGATTTAGGGAGAATACATTTTAACGGCGATGTAGAGATTTTAGGAAGAGTAGACCATCAGGTAAAACTGAGGGGAGTTAGGATAGAACTGGGTGAAATAGAGAATCAGCTACTACAACTTGAAAATGTAAAAGAGGCTATAGTAGTAGCCATAGAAGAATCTCTTTGCGCTTATGCAGAGGTCTTCACAGAGGTGACAGATCAAAAGATAGAGGTTGAAAAGTTGAGAGAGCATCTCCGAAAGAGACTGCCTGATTATATGATACCAAATTATTTTGTTATCTTAGAAAAAATGCCCCTTACTCCTAATGGTAAGATTGATAGAAAAGCACTACCTGAACCTGATCTAAATAATTCAGGAGTACAGTATGTTGCACCGCAAAATGAAATAGAAGAGAAATTGGTAGAAATCTGGTCTGAGATATTGGATAAAGAAGGTATCGGGATAAGCCACAATTTCTTTAATTTAGGTGGACATTCATTAAAGGCTGCCTCTTTAGTGGCAAAGATCCATAAAGAATTAAATGTAGAAGTACCGTTAAAAGAGGTATTTACAAATTCTACTATAAAAAGTCTTGCAAATTATATTAAAAATGCAGAAGAAAACATTTATAGTTCTATACAGCCTATAGAAGAGAACGAATATTATCCAGCATCCTCTGCGCAGAAGAGACTTTACATCTTAGATCAGATGGAAGAGATCAGTACAGGTTATAATATACCAAGGGCTTTAATGGTTAAAGGAGCTCTAGATAGACAAAAGTTAGAACAGAGTTTCAAAGAGTTGATAAATAGGCATGAAACCTTGCGTACGTCATTTGAAACAAATGAAGGACAGATTGTACAGATTGTTCATAAAGAAGTAGATCTTAAAGTAACTTCTATTAAAGCAACTAAAGGAGATATTACTGAAATATTAAAACAGTTTGTTCAGCCTTTTGATCTTAAGAAAGCACCGCTTTTACGAGTGGGATTAGTAGAACTTGCAGAGGAGAGCATATTACTCTTTGATCTGCATCACATAATCTCTGATGGTTCGTCTATGGGTATAATACTACAGGAATTTATTGAGTTGTATGAAGGCAAAGAATTACCTGTACTTCCAATACAGTATAAAGATTTTTCAGCATGGCAGAATAAGTTATTTGAAACCGGGGTAATAAAAAAACAGGAAGAATATTGGATTAAAAGATTCAAGGATGAGGCGCATTATAACGCGATACCTGTACTAAATATGCCTACTGATTATCCAAGACCAACAATGCAAAGCTTTGAAGGAGATCGTATTAACTACAAATTAGATAAAGAACTGACAAAAGATCTAAATAGAATAGCAAAAGAGACAAACAGTACAATGTATATGGTACTTTTATCTGGGATAAATATCCTATTATCTAAATATAGTGGGCAAGAAGATATCATAATTGGCAGTCCAATCGCTGGTAGATCACATGCAGATTTAGAGAAAATTATCGGAATGTTTGTAAACACTCTTGCAATGAGAAATCAGCCTGAAGGAAATAAGACTTATGAAGAATTTTTGCTGGAAGTAAAAGAAAATGCGTTAGAAGCATATGAACATCAGGAATATCAATTTGAAGAACTTGTAGATAAATTAGCCTTAAGTAAGGATATGAGTAGAAATCCATTATTTGATGTAATGTTTGTGCTGCAAAATATGCAGTCACAAAACTTTGATAATGGAGAATTAAGAATTGATAATTTAGAATTAAAACCATATAATTTCGATTATAAAACATCCAAATTTGATTTAACAATATCAGCAACGGAAGCAGATGATGAAATAATCTTAAATTTTGAATACAGTACCAGGTTATATAAAAGAGCAACTGTTGAAAGAATGATAGCTCATTTTAGAAATATACTCAAGATAGTAGTAGTTGATACAGATACTAAATTAAGTGAAATTAATATGCTTACAGATGAAGAAAAAGATTGGATTTTAAATGATTTTAATAACACTGATGTAGATTATCCCAGAGATAAAACAATTCATCAGTTATTTGAAGAACAGGTAGAAAAAGGGCTAGATAATATTGCAATAGCATTTGAAGATAAACAATTGACCTATAGAGAATTAAATGAAAAAGCAAACAGATTAGCAAGAACTTTAAGAGAAAACGGAGTAAATGCAGACAGTATTGTAGGAATATTAGTAAATCATTCGCTTGAAATGATGGTAGGAATATTAGGAATCCTAAAAGCTGGAAGTGCGTATTTGCCAATCAATTCTAGCTATCCTGAGGAACGGATTAGATATATGCTGGAAGACAGTGGTGCAGATATTCTATTGACCCATGAATACTTGAAAAATAAGCTTCTATTTAAAGGACAAATTATCCCACTAGAGGATCACAAAATATACATGAAAGAAGACACAAACTTAGATTTGATAAACAATTCTCATGCTTTGGCTTATGTCATATATACCTCTGGCTCAACTGGAAAGCCAAAAGGGGTTTTGATATCCCATAAAGCTTTGAATAATTTTGTATTTAGCTATTATACTAGCTTTGGAAAAAATGTAGGGGTAGGTGATAACTGTCTAAGTTTGGCTAATATCTCCTTCGATGCAAGTGTATCTGAACTATTTATTCCTCTTACCTTTGGAGCTTCTTTAGTGCTCTTTAACAATGAAATGATACTAGATGTTCATAAATTAGCAAGAACTATTATCGATGAAAGTATAACTTTAGCTTATATCCCGCCGACTATATTAAAAGATCTTTATGAACTTTTGAGTAAAGAAAAGGAAAAGGTCAAACTTAATAAAATGATGGTAGGTGTAGAGCCGATTAAAGATTATGTATTAGAAGAATATATGATTTTAAATCACGATATGCAGATTTTAAATGGCTATGGTCCTACAGAAGCTACCATTTGCGCAACTAAATATAAATATGGTCAAACAGCATCTGTAGGTAGAAATATTCCTATAGGTAAGCCTTTAGCAAATATGCATATTTACATATTGGACAAATATTCTAATCTTGTACCAAATGGTGTTGTGGGAGAAATATATATATCTGGGGATGGCTTAGCAAAGGGCTATCTAAACAGACAAGATTTGACAGCAGAAAAATTTGTACCGAACCCTTTTATCTCTGGTAAGAAAATGTACAAAACTGGAGATATGGCGCGCTTATTACCTGATGGGAACATCGAATTTATCGGAAGAATCGACCATCAAGTGAAGATACGTGGATATAGAATCGAACCAGGTGAGATCGAAATCCAGTTGTTAAATTATAACTCAATCAAAAATGCAAAAGTGGTAGATAGAGAAGATAAAAATGGAGCTAAATATTTGTGTGCTTATGTAGTATCAGATCAGGAAGTAACTATAATGGAATTGAGAGAATTTTTATTAACAAATTTACCAGAGTATATGATCCCATCATATTTTGTACAATTAGATAAAATGCCATTAACTGCAAATGGCAAGATTAACAGAAAAGCACTTCCTGCGCCTGAAGGTAATATTATGGTAGGAACTGAATACGAAGCTCCACGAAATGAATTAGAAGAAAAGTTAGTAGAAATGTGGAAAGATCTATTGGGAATTGATAAAGTAGGGATCAATGATAACTTTTTTGAACTAGGAGGCCACTCATTAAAAGCTACATCTTTGGTTTCTAAAATTTATGCAGAGTTAAATGTTGAACTTCCATTACGAGAAATTTTTAGAAAACCAACGATTAGAAAAATCGCAGAGTTTATAACTGACTCAGAGAAAGATCACATCTCAGTGATTGATCTGGTAGCGTGTGATAATAACAAAGAGTACTATCCAGTTTCTTCAGCTCAAAAAAGAATCTTTGTTCTGAATCAACTACAGAGAAACCATATAAGTTATAATATGCCAATAATGATGTTTATTGAAGGTGAATTTGATCAAAAACGATTTGAAAGTGCATTTGAGAGGGTAATCATGCGTCATGATTCGTTTAGAACATCATTTGAATTAATAGATGGTGAAGCAATGCAAAAGATTTGGCAAGATGTAGATTTTAACGTAAGTTATCAGGAAGCAAAAGATGATGATATCGAGAAGCTTATCAAGGAATTTATCCAGCCTTTTGATTTGAGTAAGGTTCCATTACTCAGAGTAAAGGTAGTGAAATTTGACCAGCGGCATCTAATGATGCTCGATATGCATCATATCATTTCTGATGGAGAATCAATGAATATTTTAATAAATGATTTTGTAAAACTTTATGAAGGTCATAACTTAGAAGAACTAAGGCTTCAATATAAGGATTTTACAATTTGGCAGAATGAATTCTTCAAATCTGACAAGATTAAAGAACAGGAAACTTATTGGTTAAAAACTTTTGAAGATGAATTCTCAATTTTGAATATGCCAACTGATTATTCAAGACCAGCTGTAATGGACTTTTCAGGGAATTCCTATCAGTTTTTTGTAGATGATGAAATCAATACAGGATTGAAGGAATTAGGAAAAAGTCACGGAGCTACCTTATATATTGTTCTTTTAGCAGCATATAATATTTTACTGTCTAGATATAGTGGACAAGAAGATATCATCGTAGGTTCACCAGTAGCTGGGCGTTCCAAGAATGGTTTGGAGCAGATTGTTGGAATGTTTGTAAACACTTTAGCTATGCGTAATCATTCAAAAGCTAATATACCATTTGAACAATTTTTAGACCAAGTAAAAGAGAACGCTTTTTCAGCTTTTGAAAATCAAAATTACCAGTTTGAACAATTGGTAGAAAAATTAAACGTAGAAAGAAATTTGAGTCGAAATCCGCTATTTGACACTATGTTTACATTGCAAAATGTCAATTATAGTGAAATAATTGCTAATGAGTTGAGATTAATCCCTTACAATACTTCTACTCAGATTACAAAATTTGATCTTACTTTGAGTGCAGCGGAAATGGATGAAGGAACCTATTTTACTCTCGAATATAGAACAACACTATTTAAAAGGGACACAATTACAAGAATGACCAAACACTATCATAATATTCTTCAGCAGATTGTGAGACATCCTGAAGTGAAATTAAGTGAGATCAAAATGATTTCTGATGAAGAAAGAATCCAACTAGTAGAGCAGTTTAATATGACTAAAGAAGAGTATCCTTTAGATAAAACGATTCATCAACTATTTGAAGAACAGGTAGAAAGAACACCTGAAAATATCGCTGTTGTTTATGGCGACCAACAGTTGACTTATGGTGAATTAAATAAAAGAGCCAACCAAATTGCACAAGTTTTACAAACAAAAGGAGTAAGAGTAGAAGAGATTGTTGGAATAATGGTAGAACCAGCGGTTGAAATGATCGTAGGAATTTTCGGTATCTTGAAGGCCGGAGGAGCATATCTTCCAATTGATCCAACTTATCCAGTAGATAGAATTACTTATATGTTGAACGACAGTGAGATAAATGTCTTGTTGACCCAAGTAAACTTAAAGGAAAAAATCCAATTTGAGGGGCAGCTCCTTTTCCTTGATAATCAACACCTATATCAGAAAGAAAGTTCTAATTTACTCATGCAAAGTCAACCTACTGACCTCGCATATGTTATCTATACCTCAGGTTCGACAGGGAAGCCTAAAGGGGTAATGGTGGAACACAGATCATTGGTAAATTTGGTGACCTGGCACAATAAAAATTATGGTGTGACAGAAGTGGATCGGAGTACTAAATATGCTGGATTTGGGTTTGATGCTTCTGTGTGGGAGATCTTCCCATACATGATTGCTGGTGCTTCTCTTCATATTATCGATAATGAGATAAGGTTGGATATACATAAGCTTAATGAATATTTTGAGAGACATAAGATTACCATCAGCTTTTTACCTACTCAGATTTGTGAAGAATTCATGACTCTTAAGAATAAGTCTTTAAGAAAATTATTGGCTGGTGGTGATAAGTTAAAACATTATCTACCACAAAGATATGATATTGTAAACAATTATGGCCCAACAGAAAATACAGTCGTTAGTACAAGTTTTCTGGTTGATAATAATTTTGATAACATTCCTATAGGTAAACCGATTTCTAATGTACAGATATTAATACTCGATAAACACAATAATATCCAACCGATAGGAGTTCCAGGTGAACTGAGTATTTTAGGTGCTAGTTTGGCGAGAGGATATCTAAAACGGCCAGAATTGACAGAAAAGAGTTTTGTGACCAATCCATTTGCAGTACATGGTGCAACAATGTATCGTACAGGAGATTTAGCAAGGTGGATGCTAGATGGAAGTATTGAGTTTTTAGGCCGAATAGATAATCAAGTTAAAATTCGTGGTAATAGAATAGAATTAGGAGAAATTGAAAGTCATTTATTAAATCATAAATTAGTAAAAGAAGCAATTGTCATAGCGAGAGTAGATAAAAATAACGCTAAATATTTATGTGCATACATAGTAGCAGATAGGGAAGTAACCGTAGGAGAGTTAACTCCAAAGGAGCTAAGAGAGTATTTGTTAAAGAATTTACCAGAATACATGATACCATCATATTTTGTACAACTAGATAAAATGCCTTTAAATGCGAATGGAAAAATAGATAGAAAGGCCCTTCCAGAACCTGAAGGTAACATAGCACTAGGAACAGAGTATGAAGCTCCAAGAAATAAAACAGAAGAAAAACTAGTAGAAATCTGGACTGAAATATTAGGAATAGAAAAGGTTGGGATTAACGATAATTTCTTTGAACTTGGAGGCCATTCTTTAAAGGCAACCGTACTTACAGGAAAAATACTCAAAGAATTACATGTAGAAGTGCCTTTAAGCGAAATATTTAGAACTCAAACAATAAAAGGAATAAGTGACTATATACAATGTGCAACCCAAATTGCATATGAAGCAATAGAAAAAGCAGATTCTGCAGACTATTATGAAGCGTCTTCAGCACAAAAGAGAATGTACATGCTACAACAGTTTGACTTACAAAGTATTGGGTATAATATGCCGTCTGCACTAGAAGTTGAAGGAAGACTCAATTTAGAAAAAGTAAAAAAATCTTTCTATGAACTTATCAGAAGACATGAAACCTTAAGAACATCCTTTGAAACAATAGAAGAGAAGATAGTCCAAAGAGTAAATTCTTTCACTCAGGTAGAAGCAGAATTTAATGTAGAACTCTTAGAAGAAACAGACAAAACTATCGAAGAAGTAATAAATGAATTCACAAGAACATTTGATTTGAGTAAAGCACCTTTATTTAGAGTAAGTGTGATAATAGTAGAAGAAGATAAATACATACTCATGTTTGACATGCACCATATAATATCAGACGGAACATCTATGGGGATATTTGTGAACGAGTTTGTCAGCATTTATGAAGGTAAAGAATTGGATGAACTAAGAATTCAATACAAAGATTATGCTGAATGGCAGAATGAATTATTGAGATCAGATGTTATGAAAAAGCAAGAAGAGTATTGGGTAAATAGATTTAGTGATCCCACTCAGAATGATGGGCAAGTACCAGTATTAAACATGCCAATTGATTATCCAAGACCAACTATGCAAAGTTTTGAAGGAGATAGTATCAGTTTTAAGTTAGATAAGGAATTAACAAAAAATCTTGAAAGAATCGCCAAAGAGACAGGTAGTACAATGTATATGGTACTCTTATCAGGGGTAAATATCTTGTTATCTAAATATAGTGGTCAGGAAGATATAATAGTAGGAAGTCCAATTGCAGGCAGACCACATCCAGACTTAGATAAAATTATAGGAATGTTTGTAAATACTCTTGCGATGAGAAACAATCCAAAAATAAATAAGACTTATAAAGAATTTCTAAAGGAAGTAAGAGAAAATGCATTAAAGGCATATGAAAATCAGGTGTATCAGTTTGAAGAGTTAGTAGATAAGTTAGAGTTACAAAGGGATTTAAGTAGAAATCCATTATTTGATGTTATGTTTACAATGCAAAATATGGATAGTGGAGAATTAAATATTAAAGATATAAAGCTTACATCATATAATTATAAGAAAAAAACATCAAAATTCGATGTAACATTTTTTGCCTCCGAAGTAAATAAAGAAATAATTTTCGGACTTGAATATAATATCAAGCTATTTAAAAGAGATACTATAGAGCGAATGATATCACATTTTAAAAAGATACTTAAAATAGTAGTAGTAAATACACAGATTAAATTAGGGGAAATTGCTATTCTTACAGAAGAAGAAAAACACCTAATACTTGTTGATTTCAATAAAACAGAAGTTGATTATCCAAAAGATAAAACATTATGTGAACTATTTGAAGAACAAGTGACAAAAACCCCTGATAACATAGCTGTTGTATTTGAGCAAAAACATCTAACCTATCCAGAATTAAACGTCAGGTCGAATCAACTTGCCAGAGTTCTAAGACAGAGAGGAGTTAAACCTGATAAAGTAGTTGCAATCATGTTAGAACGATCTCTTGAAATGATAGTTGCAATTATGGGGATATTGAAAGCAGGAGGAGCATATCTGCCTATTGATCCAGATTATCCACTAGAAAGAAAACAATATATGCTGGAAGATAGCAACACAGAAATTTTACTTACACAACTAAAGATGGTCGATAGGGTAAGTTTTGCCGGAGATATGATTAATCTTGATAGCACGACATGCCATGAAGATGGTTCCAATCTTGAAGTAGTAAACAAACCTGAAGATTTACTTTATGTCATATATACTTCAGGTTCCACTGGAAAACCTAAAGGGGTGATGATAGAGCACCGAAATATTATAAATCTCATCAGCTTTGAATATGCAAAGACAAATATTAACTTTAAAACAAAGGTGCTACAGTTTACTACTATAAGCTTTGATGTAAGTTATCAAGAAATATTCTCAACACTTCTTGCAGGAGGAGAAT
>JAGMES010000083.1 GCA_023128035.1 Halanaerobiales bacterium
AATTGTTTTTAATCTTCAGTGGGGGTAGAATCCCCTACTGAAGCCCCGATGTTCAGCTTTAGCTGGACGAGTTCACTAATGTTTAAAATGCCTCATCCCAGTAAAGACCATAGCCATCCCATGTTCATCACAGGCTTCAATAACCTCTTTATCACGGATAGAACCACCTGGCTGAATCATCATAACAATATCTGCTTTTGCAGCCTGATCTACACCATCACGGAATGGGAAGAAGGCATCTGAAGCAGCAACTGCACCTTTAACACGTTCACCTGCTTTTTTGACGGAAATATCCATCGAATCAACACGACTCATCTGTCCTGCACCAACACCTACAATCATACCATCTTTTGCTAATACAATTGCATTGGATTTAACATGCTTGCAAACCATCCAGGCTAACCGTGCATCTATC
Organism: Halanaerobiales bacterium; assembly: GCA_023128035.1. The sequence goes on from JAGMES010000083.1 coordinate 416, forward strand.
ATCTGTTGTTCAGTTGGCTGTACTTTTGTCACAACTTTTAGTTCATCCTCATTAAGATCTTCAATATCCAGATCCTGAATCAAAAGCCCACCTTGAATCCTTTTAAAATCCCAGAGTGGCGAATTAGTTGGCAGTTCAGGATAAGTTAACAACTCACCAACCTCTAAAATCCGTACATTCTTCCAGCGATCTTTTAACATCTCTAAAGCTTCTTCATCATATGCAGGAGCTAAAGTAACTTCAATAAATTTGTTTCCACTAGTCATAATTTTTGCTGTTTCTACATCAATAGGACGATTCACAGCAACAATGGAACCATATGCAGATAATGGATCACCAGCGTATGCTTTATCATATGCTTCTGCTAAAGTTTCACCAACAGCTGCTCCACATGGATTAGCATGTTTAATTACTACTGCTGCAGGTTCTGTGAACTCACGAACTAATTCTAATGCACCATTAGCATCGTTTAAGTTATTATAAGAAAGTGCTTTACCATGCAGTTGTTTTGCAGTGCTAACAGAATTAAAAGTAGGAGTACCTAATTCCCGATAAAATGCTGCTTTCTGATGTGGATTTTCACCATATCTTAAATCCATCACTTTTTCTAAACGAACTTGTACTCGTTCAGGGAAGGATTCTTCTGTTTCACCTTTCAATTGCTCAACAAAATATTGATCAATCATTGAGTCATAGTTTGCAGTATGATTAAAAGCTTTTGCTGCTAATCTCATACGGGTAGCAAAACTTAACTCACTAGATTCTTTCAGTTCATCTAAAATACCAGTATAATCAGCTTGGTCTACAACTACAGCTACATCCTTAAAACTTTTAGCTGCTGCTCTGATCATGGTTGGACCACCAATGTCAATATTTTCTAAAGCTACATCCAGAGTAACATCTTTTTTCGCAATAGTTTCAGCAAAAGGATATAGGTTAACGACAACCATGTCAATAGTTTTAATATCAAGGTCAGCAAGTTCTTTTAAATCATTTGGATTAGAACGACGAGCAAGGATACCACCATGTACATTAGGATGAAGGGTTTTTACTCGACCATCCATCATTTCAGGAAAACGAGTGACTTCTGAAATTGGTATAATCTCTAAACCTGATTCTTTCAATTTTCTCGCTGTACCACCTGTGGAAATGATCTCAAAGCCTAATTCTTGAATCCCTTTCGCAAACTCCACTATTCCTTCTTTATTCGATACACTGATCAACGCACGTTTCATTACAAACACTCCCCCTTTTCAAGGATCGATACTTTTCTTCCATCTAACTTTAAACGTCCTTCTTGATATAGACGAACAGCTTCAAGGTATATTCTATGTTCTTCTTTTAAGATTCTTTTCGCCAGTTCATCTCTCGTATCACCTTCTAGAAGGGGAACAGATGCCTGGATGATGATTGGCCCTGTATCCATCCCTTCATCTACAAAATGAACTGTACATCCTGTTACCTTCGCTCCATATCCTAAAGCCTGTTTCTGAGCATCTAGGCCCGGAAAAGCTGGTAGAAGTGATGGGTGTATATTCATCACTCGATCAGAAAAATGTTTTAAAAATGTAGAAGATAATATTCTCATAAAACCAGCTAATAAAACTAAATCTGCTCCAGAATCTTTAATAATCTCGATTAATTTTTCTTCATAATCTTTTTTAGAAGCAAATTCCTTTGGACTAATATATGAAATTGGTACCCCGGCTCCTTTAGCGCGAGTAAACGCATAAGATCCAGATTTATCACTTATAACACGAACAATTTTAGCATTAAGTTCACCATCTCGAATCGCATCAATAAAAGCTTGCAAATTAGTTCCACTTCCTGAAGCAAAAACCGCTAAGCGAATAGGATCAGATGTTATAGAATAATGCATTCAGCTTCGCCTACCTTTCGTTCGGTAACTTCGCCGATAAGATAGCTCTCTTCTCCCATCTCGCGTAACATAGCTTGAATATTTTCAACTTCTTCAGACTTCACAACCAGAATCATGCCTATTCCCTGATTAAAAGTGCGATACATCTCGTTTGATTCAACGCCTTCTTTTTCAATAAGCTCAAAAATTGCAAGTTTAGGCCATGTGCCTTCAGTGATTTCTGCTTTCAAGTCACTTGATAAAACACGTGGTATATTTTCTAAAAATCCACCACCAGTAATATGTGCGATTCCACCAATGTTGAATTTTTCAAGTAATGTGATCACTGGTTTTACATAAATCCTTGTTGGAGTTAAAAGCACTTCACCTAAAGGGGCCTCCAGACCAGGTAAAGTTTCATTCCAATCAAAACCCCGCTCTTTAGCGAAAATTTTGCGAACCAAAGAATAACCATTACTATGAATACCAGAGCTTGGTAAACCAATTATTTTATCACCAGCTTTAATCGTTTCCCCAGTAATCATCTTTTTACGATCTACAATTCCAACTACAAAGCCAGCCATATCATACTCACCTGATTGATAAAGATCAGGCATCTCTGCTGTCTCTCCACCAATTAATGCACACTCAGCTTGAGTACAACCTTCAACAATACCACTAACTAATTCTTCTACCTTTTCAGGTTCTACTTTACTTACTGCCAAATAATCAAGAAAAAAGAGTGGTTTTGCACCTTGAGCTAAAACATCGTTAACACACATTGCCACAAGATCAATTCCAACAGAATCATGGCAATCCAAATCAATAGCAATTTTAAGTTTGGTCCCAACTCCATCAGTCCCAGAAACCAAAACTGGTTCTTCCATACCCTTCACATCAAGACCAAAAAGCCCACCAAAGCCCCCCAACCCTGCTAATACAGCAGGGTTATGGGTACTTGCTACCATTCCTTTGATCCGTTCAACTGCCTCATTTCCCGCATCTATATCTACACCAGCATTACGATAAGTGAAATCAGCCATTACATTTCCTCCTTTCTTCAAGGGAAAATTTACCCAATCCTTCACCTACTGGATATTTACCATCAAAACACGCAGAACAAAAACCTAAACCTGTATTTTTCAAAGCATCCAATAAACCATCCAAACTCAAATAAGTTAAAGAATCTGCACCGATATACTCAGTAATCTCTTTTATATCCATCCGGCTTGCAATCAATTCCTGCCGATTAGAAGTATCTAAACCATAGTAACAAGAATGAGTTACAGGAGGTGAACTAACACCGAAATGCACCTCTTTAGCACCCTTCTCTCGAAGCATCCGAATAATCTGTTTACTGGTTGTACCTCGAACTATAGAATCATCAATTAAAAGAACTCTTTTTCCTTTAACCAAATCATAGATCGGACTCAATTTTAATCTAACCTTTAGATCACGGATCTCTGGTTCTGGAGAAATAAAGGTTCGCCCTACATAACGATTTTTGATAAATCCCCATTCAAAAGGAAGATCTTTTTCTTCAGAAAATCCAAGAGCTGCTGAAATTCCTGAATCTGGTACAGGTACAACTATATCTACATCTTCAGACATTTCTCTTGCTAAAGCCCGTCCCATCTCCATCCGGGCCAGATGAACATTCTGCCCACCAATATTACTATCTGGCCGAGCAAAATAAATAAACTCAAAGATACAGAAAGCTAAGGAACCCTCTGCATATTGCACAGAACGAATACCCTCATCGTTAATCACAACCATCTCACCAGGCCGTATATCTCGTACATACTCTGCACCAATAATGTCAAGTGCACAGGTTTCTGACGCTAATACATAACTATCTCCTAATTTGCCTAGAGAAAGAGGGCGAATTCCATATGGATCACGAATTCCATATAAACTATCCTCTGTGAGTAATACCAGACTAAAAGCCCCCTTGATCTGATTCAAACTTTCTACAAGAGATGCTTCAAACTCTTTCTCACGAGAACGAGCAATCAAATGTGGAACTACTTCTGTATCTAAAGTTGTATGAAAGATTGACCCATCTTCTTCTAAACGTTTTCTAATTTCATGGCCATTAATCAAATTTCCATTATGAGCCAGAGATAAATTACCTTTCGCCAATCTCACTAATAAAGGTTGAGAATTTAACAAAGTACTTGTACCTGTCGTTGAATAACGAACATGACCGATTGCACTAGTACCTTCTAAAATTTTAAGATTTTCTTCATTAAATACAGATGTGACTAACCCCATACCTCTATATATAGAGAGCTCGCCATCTTTCAGGGCAGTGATTCCTGCGCTCTCCTGTCCCCGATGTTGTAAAGCATGAAGTCCAAAATAAGTTAATTGAGCAGCATTTTTTTGATTATAGATTCCAAATACTCCACACTCTTCTTTTATTTTTGGCTCATAATACATGAAATTGCCTCCTGCCATTTAAGCTTAAGATCAGCTACATTTGAGCAAATATAATCATTAATCTTTAATTGATCTCCTTCAACATGACCTAAACGCTTAACAGGAACATTATTAGATGAACAAATTGTCATCAGCATATCTAAATTTTTCTCTTCTATAGTAACAATAATTCGAGATTGGGATTCACCAAAGAGCAAAGCATCTGGACGAATTTCATTAGCTTCTATCTCAATCACAGCCCCTAACCCATTCTCAAAAGTAGATTCAGCTAAAGAAACTGCCAATCCACCTTCAGCACAGTCATGAGCAGATTTAACAATCTTTGCATTTATAGCTTCAAGTACAGATTGTTGTACAGCCTTTTCCAAATTCAAATCTAACTCAGGTACCTGACCTGTTTCTAAACCATGAGCCAAAGCTAGGTACTCACTTCCGCCTAACTCTTCTTTATTTTCACCAATCAAGAAGATGATATCTCCTTTATCTTTAAAACTCATCGTTACAGCATCCTCGATATCTTCAAGCAAACCAACCATACCGATAATTGGAGTTGGATAGATTGCTAAACCAGAATGTTCATTATAAAAACTCACATTACCGCCTGTAACTGGAGTGCTCAATGCCAAACATGCTTCTCTCATTCCTGCAATAGATTCTTTAAACTGATAGAACATCTCTGGCTTCTCTGGGTTACCAAAATTCAAACCATCGGTAATCGCTAACGGCTTACCACCACTACAAACTACATTTCGAGCAGCCTCAGCTACAGCAATCGCTGTACCCCGACGTGGATTAAGATAACAATATCGACTATTACAGTCTGTTGTCACGGCAAGGCCTCGATTTGTGCCTTCCACCCGAACAACTGCTGCATCAGAACCAGGTAATACAACCGTATTGCTTCTTACCATGTGGTCATATTGTTCGTAAACCCATGCTTTATTAGCCAAATTTGGACTCTTTAATAATTTAACGAGAATTTCGTTATATTCATCTTCCGCTGGAACTGGAATTTGAGTTATATCAAAACTTTCTGCATCAGCTAAATAAGCTGGACGTTCACTCGCCGGATGATATACAGGAGCATCATCAGCTAAACTTGAAGCTGGTACTTGAGCTACAATTTTACCATTTTCCTTGATAGTTAAGTTTCCATCTTCATTTACCTGGCCTACTACTACGGCATTCAAACCCCAACGTTCAAAGATAGCTTTAACTTCATCTTCGTGACCCTTTTTAGGAACAACCAGCATTCTTTCTTGAGATTCAGATAACATAAAATCATATGGTGTCATATCATTTTCTCTAGCTGGAACTAATGCTACATCTATTTCAATACCAGTACCTGCTCGACTTGCCATCTCACAAGAAGAGCTAGCCAAACCTGCAGCTCCCATATCTTGAATACCGACAACTGCATCAGTTTTATATAATTCCAAACAAGCTTCCATCAAGAGTTTTTCCATAAATGGATCTCCGACCTGAACAGATGGACGTTTTTCTTCAGATGCTTCACTTAATTCCTCAGAAGCAAAACTAGCACCCTTAATTCCATCTCGACCAGTTGATGCTCCTACAACCATAACTGGATTACCAACTCCCGATGCAGAACCTGTAACAATATCCTCTACAGGCATAACACCAAGACACATAGCGTTAACCAATGGGTTACCCTGATAACTACTATTAAAATAAGTTTCTCCACCTACAGTTGGAATACCAAGACAATTACCATAATCTCCAATCCCCGCTACAACACCTTCAAAAATATAACGCACATGTTCATCATCAAGTGTACCAAAGCGCAAAGAATTTAAAAGAGCAATAGGACGTGCACCCATGGTGAAGACATCACGAACAATTCCTCCTACACCAGTTGCAGCACCTTGATAAGGTTCAATGGCTGATGGATGATTATGACTTTCAATTTTAAAAGTTGCTGCCATTCCATCACCAATATCGATAATTCCAGCGTTTTCTCCAGGACCTTGAAGCACATATTCCCCTTTAGTTGGAAGAGTTTTTAATTGAGCTTTAGAATGTTTATAACTACAATGTTCTGACCACATTACACCATATAAAGCCAGTTCTAATTCATTAGGTTCCCGATTCAAAATATCGAGAATCCGTTGATATTCATCATATTTTAAACCATTAACGGCTAATTTTTCTTTTAGCTCTGCTGTAAGCATGGAACTTCCCCCTCTCCAGCACGTGCTGCAATAATTGAAGCAAAGATTTTACGGCCATCCACACATCCGTTCCCTAAACGGCCATCAACAGCCCGCTCAGGATGAGGCATTAAACCAAAAACATTTTTCTTCTCATTAGCTATACCTGCAATATTAGAAACCGAACCATTCGGGTTTGCATCTTCTGTTACTTCACCTTCTAAAGTCGAATAACGAAGAAGAATTTGACCATTAGCTTCCATTCGAGCGATACTTTCAGAGTCATTATAATAATTACCTTCACCATGAGCGATTGGTAAAACAATCACTTCACCCTTTTTCATCTGATTGGTAAAAGGTGTGTCAACATTTTCTATTCTTAAAGTACTATAATTACATCTAAACTTCAAACTATTATTCTTCTGCATAGCCCCTGGCAAAAGACCTGCTTCTAATAAAATCTGAAAACCATTACAGATTCCAATTACCAGGCCACCTTGCTCAGCAAACTTTTTAACTTCTTCCATCATTATGGCAAACCGAGCAATTGCTCCCGCTCTCAAATAATCTCCATAAGAAAAACCTCCAGGAATAATAACACAATCAAAATCATCCAGAGAACGTTTATCGCCGTGCCAGAAATATTCAGCAGTATGTCCTAATAATTCTACAGCATATTTACAATCATGATCACAATTAGAACCAGGAAAAACAATGATTCCAAACCGCATCTTTATTCCCCCTCTACAGGAAAGATTTCATATATATAATCTTCAATTATTGGATTAGTTAAAAGACGTTTACTCATCTCTTCCACATATTCTTCTACTTTTTTTCTATCATCCATTTTAACGATAAATTCCATGAATTTACCCATTTCTAAACCTTCAACTTTAGAATAACCCAAAGCAGCTAAGCCATTAGTCACAGCAGCACTCTGAGGATTTAAAATACCTTTACGTGGCATAACTTTTAATTCCACTCGAAACATGAAAATTTCCTCCCTTTTTATTATCAATATTTATTTAACTACCCTGTACCCGGTTTAAAATTTCTTGATAAGCCTCTTCAACATTACCTAAATCACGACGGAACCGATCTTTATCTAAGCGTTCACCAGTTTCTTTGTCCCAAAGACGGCAAGTATCTGGAGAAATCTCATCTGCTAAAATCACTTTACCCTCAGGAGTCCTGCCAAATTCCAATTTATAATCTATTAAATCAATACCCATTTTCCCGAAATATTCAATGAGTAAGTCGTTAATCTTTAAGGCTTCTACTTTTAAAAATTCTACCTCTTCTGGTGAAGCCAATTTTAAAAGTTGAATATGATCTTCAGTAATCAATGGATCTCCTAAATCGTCATCTTTATAATAAAATTCTACTAATGGAGTCTCCATACGAATACCTTCATCAATACCCAAACGTTTGCACAAACTACCAGTTGTCACATTTCGTACAACTACTTCTACAAGAATAATCTTGACTTCTTTAACCAACATTTCAGTCTCGTTAATCAACTCAACGAAATGATTTACAATCCCAGCTTGTTTAAGCATCTTAAAGATAGTAGCTGAAATCAGGTTGTTATATTTACTCTTGTTTTCAATTGTTCCTTTTTTTAATCCGTTAAATGCTGTTGCATCATCTTTGTACTGCACCCAAAAAACTCCTGGTGCATCAGTTTTAAAGATTTTTTTTGCCTTTCCTTCATACAGTTGTTCTAATTTTTGAGTCGCCAAGATTAACACCCTCCTTAAATTATCACCACATTATATTTGTTCGAGTTTTCTTTTCCATTCATTAATAATAGCTTCCGTCTTCTCTACAGCTCTACCTATATATCTTTCTGGATATTGGATTAAACCTTTCTGTTCTTCAGTAAACTGATTCCAGTATGTTTGAATCTCTTGGTCTTCAAACATAAGTTGATAAACTGTCTTCCCTGTCTCTTTTGCTTCTACAGTCTTTAAACGAACTGCCTCATGTGCATCAGGATGACCATAACCTGCTAAAAGAATATATAAAGGTTCTGCAATGATTGACTCTTTTGTCTTGTTAAAATTAGCCTGCATCTGTTCATGATTCACCCACATCTTCTTGGTCACACGAGTCAAGCGACGTGTTGACATCACTAGTCCAGCAATCACTTCAACCACAAAACGACCGGAAGCAGAGTTGGTTAGATCACGTTGATGTTCAGAAATTTGGTCTAAATAAAGGGTCATCATCCGTGGCATGAATTCTTTATACATACTTTTAACGTTTTCGTAATTAATAGGATTTCGTTTATGGGGCATTGTAGAAGATCCTACTTGATCTTTACCAAAATATTCTCCTACTTCATCGATCTCAGTTCTCTGTAAATGGCGCATATCATCTGCAAAGTTTGCTAAAATTCCAAAAGCAGAAACCAATGTATGGACAAAATCAGAAACATACTCTGGCTGTACAATCTGAGTGGAAATCGGGCATGCTTCAAGCCCAACTTCGGTCAAAACATCCATTTCAAATTGAACAGGATCTTCTATAAATAAGGCACTAGCATTGTAGGCACCAACGGCTCCTGCCATCTTACCGCGTAAATTTGATGCAGCTTGGTTGATTTTAACAATTTGCTGGCCCAACCTACTAATATATAAAGAAAGAACATAACCAAAAGTGACAGGAACAGCATGTTGTCCATGTGTTCGACCAATCTGAATAGTTTCTTTCTCATTACAAGCAAGATCCAGTAAAATTGTTACGAATTCTTTTAAAGCTGGTATAACCAATTCTTTTGCTGCATCCCGATAACGAATTGCAGCAGAAGTATCCATAATATCAACTGAAGTTGCAGAAAAATGTACAAAAGGTTTAGCCTCAGGACTAACTTGATTACGAATGCAGTTAACCAGAGCCCGAATATTATGTCTTGTTTTCTGTTCTTCTTTATAAACTTCCTCTGGAGTAACCGCTTTGCAAGCTTCCTCAACCTCTTTTACCACTTCTTGATTACATAGATTCCATTTTTGTAAAGCTTTCACCAATGCTAACTCAACCTCAGCCTGTGTACGAATCACAGCCTCTTCAGAGAGATAGTAGGATAAATCACTAAATCCCTCTTCAGGTATTGAATAACGATGATCCAACGGACTAATGTTTTTGAAAATATTTCGTTCCATTATGCCCCTCCTCTTTCGAACTTTTATATTATTTCATTGCTATATTGTTCGTGTTTTAGTTATTTCTAACCTATGATAACACGATTCGGAGATTAAATCAACCATAAAAACCGAATATTTAGGATTAAAACAGATTTATTGTACGAAGTTATGCAGTTATTATTCTTCTTATATTTTTTATTATTCCCATTTTCTAAAGGAAATAGTTGTAACTTCCTGAACCCAATATACTCTTCAGAAAGTTTCATATCCTATAATTTGTGGTTCTAATCTAGGAAAACCACAATATATGCTACTTTTACGCCATAGACAGCTTAAATTAGGTGCTGTATAATGGGTAAGTACATTCTTAATATGGGAAGTGAAGAAGGATTAGTTAATTTGATTGAAAAAGCTATTTTTGGGATAAGAGAATTCGCTTTTTTAAATATAGTATAGAGTTAAAACATAAGAGTGTAATCTGTAAGTCTTGTGATTATAGTAAGTGTGAGTGAAAATCAAAATAATTTAAAAACTTGATCTTAAAAAAAAGCGTCTTAGCCCCAACTGCCAGTGGGTCTTAAGACGCTTTTTAAACTTTAAGCAAAAACAGATCACCTGAAGATTTAACGTAAGTTGTCAAGAAATCCTTCATCCTCTATAGATAGAGGATGAATTAACAAGGTCTTGACTTTTGTTTTGACTTTTGGTAAAATATACTTAGAACATTGACAAGAAAATATATAAGGTTACAGACACGAATCCTTGTCTGTGTAAAATATTCTAGGTATCAATGCTATAGTGAATTGCATCGACCAAGGTGATTAATACTCACCAATTGCAATTCTACGATCATCTAGGGTTGGTTCGCCCCGAAGTTACGCTTGTGGAGATCGCGTAAGACCTACGCTATTAGTAGGCTATGATCATTGAAGCAAGAAGCCGCCACCTCTTAGCAAAGCATAGGTGGCGGGTAGTTCACTGGCTCCTTTAGAAAAAGTAGTCCAATCCTTATTATTAATCTCTGATAATTTTTCTTTATTAAATAAATTTAGATAATTTTCTTCTAAATCATCTCTTCCATCGAAAATATCTTGTACCATATTTTCTAATTGTTCTTTAAATATTTCTTTTTCATAATTTTCTTTTTCTGTTGTAATAAATATGAATTTAATTTTCATTTTATATCTATCCATTTTTAATTATGTCTTACATAAGTCATTTAATATTCGTTGTTCGCGCAAAAGTGGTACACAAACATAAATCATTGGAATGTGATCTGTATTCTTACTAATATATTTTTTAATTTTATCGAAATTTAGTGTTTTCTGTTGACGTTTGAGCCAATAAAAATTTTTTAGCAAAAGATAGACAAAATATAGACCATTTAATATGAAATATAATGATAATATTATATAAATAAATTTCAAATTTTATCACTCCTTCATATTTTTTTTCCACTGATTCAACTGTTCAACTAAATCCTTACTACCATCTATCTTATAAACATTCTCCCACTTTTTTGGCTCTTCAATATCATTATAAAATCTTTCAAGTTCCTGATCATCAATATAAAAGAGATACTCTTCACGAAGGTCTTTAGAATCCTTTTTATTACGCTCTTCTTGTCTTTTCTTAACCAGTTCAATATCAGTATCTAACCAAAATACATAAGGAGTTACTCCCCTTTTCTGTGCAGTTTTATATAATTCTTTCCTAATTTTATATTTATCTGAATTACTATCAGCAATTACATTGTAGCCTTTTTCCAGATATTTATCAATAAGATAATTTAAAATTTCGAAGGTCCAATGATATTTATCAGAATAATCTAAATTTTGACTAATTGCAATAAAATCACTAGAAACAAGTACAGATGGATATCGTTTATTAATCTCTTTAGCTATCATACTTTTTCCACTGCCAGGTATTCCAAAGAACATAAATAATTTATTATTATCAAATTTATTTTTCGGTAAATTTATTTTTTTTTCAATATTTTTAATCATTTCTTTTTGTTTTACATCCATATTTATCTCCTCTCTTTAATAATTTACATTTTTTTCTATAAATACTTTTCGCTAATAATAGTTGTTTACAAAATCCCACATCCGGCTCTTCAGAAATATTCACACTCCCGCCATCAGACAAAACTTAAGTCCAGTCTTAACTGGCTTTTCCTTCTTTCCATAAATTTCGGTTTTTCCATGCTATGATTCGCCCACAAAAAGTATTTTAGTCGTTCAAGAACTCACAATACCATATATAGTACCGAAACCGCCTAATTTAGTACTATATATGGTATGCGAGCTCTTGTGCGACTACTTTTTGTGGGTTAATCTTAATATGTTTTTGATATTTTTTATTTTCTAAATTTCCCCTTCTAACCTGATCTAAATAATTCTTTCCTTCATGATATGTAAACGCTTCAAAGAACACTTCTTCTTTTAATTCTATAGTCTCGTAAAGGTTAATTAATTCTTTAATTCCATCAAGATTTATATTGTTTTCTGTCGCTTGAACTATTAGTGTTGAAAATAACATAATATAAATACATACTAAAATAATTATTCTTCGTAAATAAATAGACACCCCTTGCCTCCTATTTTTTTATTTATTTAGAATATTTTGTATATTATTAGATTTTAATCTTTTGTATTTTTCTATTTTTATTTTAGCATATTCCTATTATTTGTGCAAGTACCTTTTTATGTAAATTTTAAGTATATGAGTAACATATAAAAAGTATAACTTTTCTATAATTAGAATACATTTGGACGAAATATTTCTCAAAAGTTACATTCTTTTTGACAATATGATTAGAATCTGTAGGAATTCGACCAACACTCTATCAGTAATATTACCGCATTCAGGATATATGGCAAACTCTTGTTTGACTTTAGCAAATGCCTTTTTATTTTGACTTACATTTTTTTCTTTACAACATTAATTATACACCCAGTATTATTATTAAAATGATTGATGTTATTTTTCCTTACATCTTTTATTATTCCCATTTTCTAAAGGAAATAGTTGTAACTTCCTGAACCCAATATACTCTTCAGAAAGTTTCATATCCTATAATTTGTGGTTCTAATCTAGGAAAACCACAATATATGCTACTTTTACGCCATAGACAGCTTAAATTAGGTGCGGTATAATGGGTAAGTACATTCTTAATATGATCAATTTTTTAATTTTATATTGCGCGAAGCGCAGAATCCATTTAACAAACATAAGGAGGCACAGTATGTGCAATTCAAATCTGTCACCTAATGCAACTAAAGTTTTAGAAGCACGTTACTTATTACGTGATGAAAACCGGAAAGTTATCGAAACTCCTGAAGAACTTTTTGATCGAGTAGCTACAAATATTGCTGAAGCCGAACGCTTTTATGGTGGAGAGGAAGCAAAAGCGAAAGAAACATTTTATCAGTTGATGACAAATCTAAATTTTCTTCCTAACTCCCCAACTTTAATGAACGCAGGAAATGACTTACAGCAGTTATCAGCCTGTTTTGTATTACCTGTAGAGGATAGTATGGAAGGAATCTTCGAAGCAGTAAAAAACGCTGCTTTAATTCAAAAAAGTGGTGGAGGAACTGGATTTAGTTTCAGTCGTCTGCGCCCCAAAAACGATTCTGTTTGTACAACTGGCGGTGTAGCCAGTGGCCCAATCTCTTTTATGCAGGTTTTTGATGCTGCTACTAATACTGTTAAACAAGGTGGTAAACGACGAGGAGCGAATATGGGAATTCTTCGTGTAGATCATCCTGATATTTTAAATTTCATCTCAGCTAAAGCCGATGAGAATATGTTAAATAACTTTAATATTTCTGTAGCTGTAACCAATTCATTTATGGAAGCTGTAAAAAATGATGAAGAATATGATTTGCTTAACCCTCGTAATAAAAAGATAGTAGGAAGCTTGAAAGCAAGAGAAGTCTTTAATAAAATGGTTGAGTTAGCTCACAGTAATGGTGAACCAGGTATTATCTTTATTGATCAAATCAATGATGATAACCCTACCCCTCAGTTAGGTGAGATTGAAAGTACAAATCCATGTATCACTGGTGACACTTTAGTAGCAACAGAATATGGACTAATGAAAATGGACGAGCTTTACGCTAAATATAATCAAGGGAATTTACGTATTGTTACAGACAACCGTGTATCTACTGAATCAGTCATGGTAGCTAATGGTGGCACTATCATTGAATCATTACCAGATTTAAATAAAATTGGTACCTCTACAAATGTCATCTCCCATGCATATCGAAATGGTGAGAAAGCAATAATGAAGCTTACTACCAATGCAGGTTTTGAAATTAAAGCAACACCTGATCATAAGTTTCTTACTAATCAAGGTTGGAAAGAACTCCAAAACATCAAAATAGGGGATCATGTCCTCATTCAATCAGGAGAAGGAACTTTTTCTTCAATAGATGATCTTCCTTTTAAAGTAAAAAACACTTATATAGGGGAAAATGGGCAAACCTATACCTTTAACTTTCCACAACAATGGTCCAAAGATTTAGGTCTCATTCTTGGTTGGCTTATCGGTAATGGTTGGTTAAGAAATGAAGATAAAGATTGTCGTGTTGAATTTACCTTTGGTTCTGATGATATAGATATGTTAAATCATCTAAAGCCTGCTCTCAATAAAATGTACGGAAAAGAAATTCAAGAAATTAAACAAGAAAATGGAGTATATCATTTATCATATCATAGTAAATATTTTATCGACTTTTTCTCTAAATTAGGAGTTAAAACAGTTAAAGCTGATGATAAAGAAGTTCCAAATTCGATTTTTGCAGCATCCAAAGAAGCTGTAATTGGTTTCTTGCAAGGATTATTTACTGCTGATGGTACAATTACATTTAATGAAAAACATGGAGATTACTATGTTAGACTTACCTCCAAATCACAAAACCTACTAAAACAGGTTCAACTTTTGCTTCTCAATTTGGGAATTAAATCTACTATTTATGATAGAAGTAGAAATCCTCGCAAAGATGTGTTTGAATACACAAATAAAAATAATGAAGAAGTTACCTATTCCACAGATGGAAAGCTCTATGAATTAAATATATCACGGACTTCTTTAAGAGTGTTTGCAGAAAAAGTTAATTTTCTTTCTCAAAAGAAAAAAGATTTGTTAGCTAAAATAACAAATAAAAATTTACGTCAAGAAAAAATGTATGAAAAAGTTACGAAAATTGAACATCTTGATACTGAAGTAGTTTATGATCTCACTGAGCCAATGACCCACTCATTTATTGCAAATGGAATAGTAACACATAATTGCGGGGAGCAGCCTCTTTTACCTTACGAAGCTTGTAATCTAGGTTCTATTAATCTTTCAAAGATGGTGAAAATTGAAGATAATAACACTGTAGTTGATTATGATAAACTGGCAAAGGTGACAGCTGATGCAATCCATTTTTTAGATAATGTAATTGACATGAATCGCTATCCTCTAGAGCTAATCGATCAAAATGTTAAAGGAAATCGTAAAGTGGGATTAGGTGTTATGGGATGGGCAGATATGCTCATAAAATTAGGAATTCCTTATAACTCCGATGAAGCAGTTGAACTAGCCGGTAAAGTCATGGGCTTTATCAATGAACAGTCAAAAATCAAAAGTTCCGAGCTTGCAAAAGATAGACAGGCATTTCCAAACATTGAAGGCAGTATCTATAATGAACCGATTCGTAATGCAACTACTACTACCATTGCACCAACTGGAAGTATCAGCATTATAGCCAATACAAGCAGTGGAATTGAACCTTTATTCGCCATCTCTTACGAGCGAAATGTCATGGATGGTACTCTAATTGAAGTTCATCCTCTCTTCGAGGAGATCGCCAGAGAACGTGGTTTTTATAGCCAGAAATTAATGGAGCGAATTGCTCATGCAGGATCTATTCAAGAAATCGAAGAGATTCCTGAGGATGTGAGAAATGCTTTTGTTACATCTCATGATATTACACCCGACTTTCATATTCGAATGCAAGCAGCATTTCAACAACATACAGATAATGCTGTTAGTAAAACTATTAACTTACCTAACAAAGCCACTATTAATGATGTAGCAAACACTTATATGATGAGCTATCAATTAGGTTGTAAAGGGATCACAGTCTATCGTGATGACAGTCGGAGTGTTCAGGTCTTACAGGTGAAAAAAGAGAAAGAAGTTGAAACAAAAATAGAACAAATTAAAACCAAGCGTCCTAGACCAAATATCACCTTTGGGACTACAGAAAAGACCAATATAGGCTGCGGTAAATTATATATTACCCTTAATTCTGATCAGCATGGAATATGCGAAGTTTTCACTTCCACAGGTCGAGGCGGTGGTTGTCGTTCCCAGTCAGAAGCAACCAGTCGTTTAATCTCACTGGCATTACGATCAGGAATACCCATTGAAGAAATTATTCATCAGTTAAAAGGAATCCGTTGTGCAGCAGCAATTAAACGTAAAGGTGTAAAAAATGTATCTTGCCCTGACGCAATTGCCCGGGCAATTGAAACATATCTGGATTATTCCAAGGAAAGCAACTTCTTTCCTGAAGTTTCCTCTGAAGTAGCTACTACCTCTTTAGTAAATGAAGAAAACCAAGATAAATATGATTTCTTTACAGAAGAAACTAATGGTTCTGCCGTCTGTCCTGACTGTGGTACAGAATTAGAACATGAAGGTGGTTGCGTAATCTGTAGATCATGTGGTTATAGTAAGTGTGGATAATCAAGCAGGAGGCGGGGTCTCCCCGCCGTCCTCTCACACCACCATACGGCATTAGAATATGTCGTTATCAGATTTATCAAACCCTGCTCTTTCCAGTATTGGTTATTCAAAACGCTGTGCAATTGTTAAGTTTTAGCGATTCTCCAATACTCTTTTCGAGTGTTGGCTATTTTGATTGCCTCTTCATTTGGAAAACCTAACCCGCGTAATTTAGTTATACGGGTTTCAACTTTCTTCCATTGTTTCCGTAGTCTTCTTCTTATCCAACTTCCTAACTTCTCCAAGTAACTTTTCATATTGACTAAGCATATGATAGAATTAATTTGATCCACTTTCATCATTCCTTTTTAACCCCCTTAAGCATTTTGGTAGATACTTAAAGGGTACAATTTTTTGAGGATAATGGCAAGTGGATTTCCCATTTTATTCCTACATTTTTAGGTTGCCGTTTCTTACATTTTTATTTTACCATACACACTTCATACATCAAATTTACTGTAAATATATCCAATAATGTTTGGAATAGATTGTTCATCTATTCCTAAATCCTCTAAATAATGCTCAATATGGCAAATGTAACTTGTAGCCTGTGGAACAATTTCAGGAATATTCAGGATGATTGAAATAGATTTTAATTGATCTAAACTGAGAGAAACACGTCCTTGAAAAAATTCGGTTAATTGAAAATAATTAATATCTGTTTTTCTTGCTAGATCAGCAATGGTATAACCTTTTTCTTTCACGGAATTTACGTAGTTTTTGACCAATAGAAGAAAAATTCACTTTTGACCCCCTACTATTTTATTGTTATTTGTCATTGTTACCATAAAAAACTTCTATGTATTCTTATCGGAATATTTAATGTATATTGCATGATGATTTTTAACCTAATGCAAAAGACTTATACAACTATAGATATATTTATACCTGAAAAAAACCAACCAAATAGCCCATAAATACTCCTTTTTTTACTTGTTCAGTAACTCTTTTTGATATGATTCTATCTATAGCTTTAAATAAATCAAGTATAGCTTTTATATGTTCATCATCACCATGTAATACTATTTCATCTTCAAAAAATTTTCTTTTATCTCCTTTAGCAAATGATAATTCATCAACTACACCTACCTTTTTTTTAATTAACCAACAAAATATAACCTATAAAATTTAAGCATTCCTTTTCACAAAGTTTAATTAAACCAGTTAAAAATTTTTTACCAACTCCACGCTGGTTATGCATCACTTGATAAACATAAGAATAATCCAAACCTAACTTTTGAGCAAATATGACTTCACTCCATCCCTTACCTATCAAAAGCCTACTTATTTTTTCCACATTCAATTTCATTGTAGTCACCCCTTCTAACACTTCACTTAGGATTTAAATACCGTAAAGTCCGTTTTGTTAATTAAAATACTATATCAGGTAATTATTATTATAACTAATAACATCCCTATTGTCAATAATTTTCTTGTTAATTTGACGTTAGTCTTAAATTTTGAAGTATACCTATTTGATTTTTAATAATTGATATAATATAATTTTACATAGGTAGAAATATTTTAAACGCATAATTTATTCGAAATGAGGTATCCATATGAGTGATAACGCTACTTTTGGAGTATATCTTAAAAAATTACGAGAATCACGAAACTTAAAAATATCTTCTTTGGCAAAAAAATCTGGAGTAAGCACATCTTATATATCCAGAATTCAGCTCTAACGAGTAAATATT
>JAGMES010000084.1 GCA_023128035.1 Halanaerobiales bacterium
TATGCACGTTCTAGTCTTTGTGAGAATGTCTATAATCCGTTTTTTTACTGGATCACTAATGATGACAGCATAAGTATGACGTTTACGAATTGCAAACTCATCACGATATATAGGTCAAACCATGGTACCATCCCAAAGAACATTCAATATCTCTAGCGGCGTCATTTGCAATTCTTTGTATTGCTGTATGACTAACTGCATTTTTACGAGTAACGGAACGAAAAGATAACTGTTGAATCTCATCTTTAATTTGCTTAATAAAACCATCTGTTTTGCGTTGATATCTTCTGATTCCTGGTATTGTCTTATTCCATGGTCTTTGTCCACATGTACATTTATAGCGATGCTTATGCAAAATAAGAATGACTGGGTCACCAGCAATTGTGAGATGCCGAACAGGTTGAGGACGTGTCTGATGTACCTTAGTGCACCATTTACCACAACTAGGACAATGATTTCCTCCAGCTTTGGATTCAACATCTAGAATCAACATATTTTCTTTTTTTCGAAAAGTTAATACCTCTAGCTCTGGAATTTTTAGAATTTCTGTGATAGGATTAATTTGTGGCATCGTTAAGCCCTCCTTTATTTTAGTTTCACAACATTAATTATACACCCCAATTACGTATAGATCCATACTCTGGCGAGGAAAGAGTTATTTGAAAAATGCTTAGAAGAAGTGTTTCCGTATGAGTGTTCAGTAGTTTTTAAAGTAAGAAAATATGAGAATTGGATTATTGCTGATCCTATGACGATTTCTGAATTAAGAGGATATAAGTTAAGTAAAAATCAAATGAGACAAGCTAATAATAATAATGCTGATAATGTGATTGATGCTGTAACTTATCTAAGTCAAGCAAAAGGATGTAGCTTTAATAAAGTAAGAGATATTCAGTCAATTGTTCCTAAGTTAAATGGAAATGAGATGGAGAAAATTCACGTTCTTTTCGTAAATTAGTTAAGGAGACTGGAGAACCTAAATATAGAGGTATACAAAGTAGAAGATATATTAGATAACAAGGAGCAGATAAAACTGCTTCTTTTAAATTTTGGAAAAGAAAGATGAAAAATTCGTAAACACCCGTTTTTCATGTGTGCACAGCCGTTTAACATAACTTTTTAAAAAAGGATTTATTATGAAATTGAAGAAATTATATAGAAAGAGCTCGATTTAAGGACTTAATGAAAGTATCATTAAGCAGGAGTGATATAATTGAAAATACTAAATAATTTTTCGATGTCCAATTGGCGAAAAAGAAATAAACGTGTGAGCCGTTCTATAGAAAAATTATCCTCTGGTCTTAGAATCAATAAAGCTGCCGATGATGCAGCGGGTCTTGCTATTTCGGAGAGGATGGAGTCAAAACGAAGAGGAATATGCCAGGCTCAACGTAATATTCAAGATGGTATATCTATGCTGCAGACTTCAGAGGCGGGTTTAGGTAAAATTCAGGAATATTTACAACGTATGAGAGCGCTAATAATTAAAGCTGCAAATGATACTTTGTCTTTAGGAGATAGAGCAAAAATTGAGGAAGAAATTGACGAACTGCGATCTGGAATCAATGATATTGCAAATCATACTATGTTTAATGAAACAAGAGTTCTTTGTCCCCCTATTTTAGATACTGGGATTCAAAAGAAGGCTGATATAGTATTTGTAGTAGATAATACAGGAAGTATGGCTACAATACAGGAAGAAGTGAAAAATAATTTGTTAGATATGATTCAAAATATTTCTGATACAGGTATCACAGACATAAGAATGGGTTTAGTGGAGTATAAAGATTTTATTATAAATAAATTTAGTTTTTCATCTGGTAAATGGACAAGTAATCCTAATGAAATAATTAATGGATTAGATATTATGATAGGTTCTAATTCTGGAGGAACAGAAAATGCTATGCAAGCTATTAGTGAGGCAGTTGATTATTATGATTTTAGGGATAATGAAGTAGGGACTCATCAGAAACACATTGTATTAGTAACTAATGAAGATGCTGACGATCAAAATCAACTTTCCTCTACAATATCAGAACTACAGGTAGAAGATATACAGCTTTATGGTGTGTATAAATTTGATTTTGTTGATGGTGTAGAAGAATTAGATGCTCTTGTTAATGATACGGGTGGAAAAGCTGTTGATATTTCCAAGCCTTTATGGGGAAAGGATTTAGCTACAAATTTTGGTTCTGCAATTGGAGAGGCAGGAAGTAAAGGTGAATTAGAAATGCCAGATATCTCGTTACAGATTGGGTCTGATGAGAGTGATAATTTATTGATAAAATTAATGGATGCTCGGAGCTCGAAATTAGGTATAGATCTTATTTCTCTTACTTCGTCCGAACAGGCGATGGAAGCGTTAAAAAAAATAAATATGGCTATGGATATGGTTTCTTCCTACCGTTCAGAAAATGGATCTTATCGGAATAGATTAGAATATATTCAAAACAATTTAGCTAATTATGAATTAAACATAACTTCTGCAAAATCAATGATCACCGATAGCGATATGGTTAAAGAAAT
Organism: Halanaerobiales bacterium; assembly: GCA_023128035.1. The sequence continues at coordinate 2,527 of JAGMES010000084.1, forward strand.
AATGGAATTAACTAAAAATCAGATAATAAGTGAGGCTTCTGAAGCAATAACTGTTCAGGCTAAAAATATTTTACGTGATTTTATGGAAAATTTGTTAGCTAGTATTGAATGATGAAAACCTTTGTGATTGTCAATAAAATGCTTAAATTAGATCTCCTAAATAAAACATTAGCATAATTGAAAAAACTTTTTAAATTATTTGAAAAATACGAATTAAAGTATATGGTATTGACATAAAGTTCGTGTATGATATAATAAATATACATTAATAATATTTGTTGATACCAATCACATGACTGGCGGAAGTGGAACTGACCACATGGAGTGTGATTTTGTAAAGCCGACCGCCTGGGCATCAAGTCCGGGTGGTCGGCTTTTTTATTTTTATAAATCCCGGACTTGACGATTAATGTCGAGGAGGGATTTTTATGTTTAAAAAAGAATGGAACGGATTTATTGAAGGAGATTGGACGAAAGAAATTGATGTACGAGATTTTATACAGAAGAATTATAAACCTTATGAAGGTGATGAAAGTTTTTTATGTGACTCTACAGATAAGACTAAAAAATTATGGAGAATTTGCGAAAAATTATTTGTCACAGAATTAGAAAAAGGAGTAACAGATATTGATACTGAAAATATTTCTGGTATTGATAATTTTAAACCCGGTTATATATATAAAGAGAATGAAGTGATTGTGGGCTTACAAACAGATGAGCCTTTGAAAAGAATGATCAATCCCTTTGGTGGAATAAGAATGGCTGAATCAGCATTAAGAGCCTATGGATATGAATTAGATGACAATATTAGTACGATCTTTAAGAATTATAGGAAAACTCACAATCAAGGAGTTTTTGATGCATATCCTGAAGAAACCAGATTGGCAAGAAAAACAGGGCTTTTGACAGGTTTACCTGATGCCTATGGAAGAGGAAGAATAATTGGGGATTATAGAAGAATATCTTTGTATGGAATAGATTGTTTAATGGAGCAAAAGAAGAAAGATTTCAATGGTTTAAAAGGTTTAATGACAGATGAATTAATCAGAAATCGAGAAGAAGTTTCAGAACAAATCCGTGCATTAGATCAGATAAAAAAAATGGCTTACTCTTATGGATTTGATATTTCTAAACCTGCTAAAAATGCAATAGAAGCTGTTCAGTTTTTGTATTTTGGTTATCTGGCAGGGATAAAAGAAAATAATGGAGCAGCAATGTCTCTTGGACGAGTGAGTACTTTTATCGATATATATATTGAAAGAGATTTACGCAATGGGATTCTAACTGAAAAGAATTCTCAAGAGCTAATTGATCAACTTGTTATAAAGCTTAGAATGGCCAGACATTTGCGTACACCTGAATATAATGAGTTATTTGCTGGAGATCCAAATTGGATTACGGAGTCTATAGGTGGGATGGGACTTAATGGGGAAACTTTTGTAACGAGGAGTTCTTTTAGATTTATACACACTTTAACGAATTTAGGTCCTGCTCCAGAGCCAAATATAACGGTTCTTTGGTCTGAGAAACTTCCTGAAGGATTTAAAAAGTATTGCACCAAAATGTCGATTGAAAGTGATGCTATTCAATATGAAAATGATGATATTATGAGAGAAATTTATGGAGATGACTATGGAATAGCGTGTTGTGTTTCTGCAATGGAGATCGGAAAACAGATGCAATTTTTCGGAGCAAGATGTAATCTAGCAAAATCTTTACTTTATGCAATCAATGGGGGTATAGATGAAAAGAAAGGTATCTTAGCAATACCTGGCATTGAAAAAGTTGAAGACGATGTTCTGGATTATAAAAAAGTTAAGAAAAATTTCTATAAAGTATTGGAATATGTTGCAGAGCTTTATGTAAATACGATGAATATCATTCATTATATGCATGATAAATATGCCTATGAAGCAGGACTAATGGCTCTTCATGATACTGAGGTTGGAAGAGTAATGGCATTTGGAGTGGCAGGCTTATCTGTAGTGGCTGATTCTTTGAGTGCGATAAAATATGCAAAAGTTAAAGCTATAAGAGAAAACGGTATAACAGTCGATTTTGAGATTGAAGGCGATTTTCCTAAGTATGGAAATGATGATGACAGAGTAGATGATATAGCAGTTGAAATTTTGAAAAAATTTATTGATGAATTGAAAAAACATCAGACTTATAGAAACGCTGAGCATACTTTATCTGTATTAACAATAACTTCAAATGTGGTTTATGGTAAAAAAACAGGAACGACACCTGATGGAAGAAAAGAAGGCGAACCCTTTGCGCCTGGCGCAAATCCTATGCATGGTAGAGATGAAAGTGGCGCATTAGCAGCTTTAAATTCTGTAGCTAAGATTCCTTATAGCTCTGTCTGTCAGGATGGGATTTCAAATACTTTATCAATTGTTCCTGAAGCATTAGGAAAAGATGATGAGCATAGAATAGCGAATCTAGTTGCTATATTAGATGGATATTTTATTCAAGGAGCACATCACTTAAATGTAAATGTAATGAGAAGGGAAACTCTAATAGATGCTATGAAACATCCTGAAAAGTATCCAACGTTGACAATAAGAGTTTCTGGGTATGCTGTTAACTTTAATAGACTAACCAGAGAGCAACAGCTTGAGGTTATAAGTCGAACCTTCCATAAAGCTATTTAACGACATTTCAGAAGGGGAAGTCCTCCTCCTCTATAGTGGGGGTAGAAGCCATACAATATTTTCAAAACTTCAGTGGGAGTCCACCTTCTTTTAGGTGCAACACCTGTTTTTTAGGTGCAATCTCCTTCTGAAGTCGTTAAACTTAAGAAATAATAACTTGTTATTATTTCGGCTTTAACTAAATAAGGAGGGATCAAGATGGGTAGAATTCATTCTATAGAAACTATGGGGTTAGTGGATGGTCCAGGGATTCGGTTTGTGGTTTTTTTTCAGGGATGTAAATTAAGATGTGCATATTGCCATAATCCTGATACTTGGAATTTAAATGAAGGGCAAGAAATTAGTGCGAGAGAGCTTTTGCAAAAAGCACTAAGGTTTAAATCATATTTTGAAAGATCAGGTAGAGTTGTCATCACCGAAGGTATTGTCACCACCAAAGGTGGTGTCACCTGTTCTGGTGGCGAGCCTCTTATGCAACCTGAATTTTTATTAGAATTTCTTAAACTTTGTAAAGAAAATGGTGTTCATACAGTTGTAGATACTGCTGGTTTTGGTAAAGGACAGTATGAGGAAATATTAAAATATACTGATTTAGTTATTCTAGATCTTAAACATGTTAATAAAATAGGATATCAAAAATTAACAGGAGGAAAGATTGAGGAGTTTAATATTTTTAAACAGGCTTTGATAAAATCTAATGTTAATCTATGGATTAGACATGTAATTGTACCTGGGATTACGGACAGTGAGGATCACATCGGTAAGTTAAAAAAGATTGTAAATCAATTTCAGAATGTAGAGAAGGTTGAATTACTTCCATATCATACGTTGGGTATAAATAAATATAATATGATGGGAATTCCTTATAAATTGAAAAGAGTAAAACCAATGTGTAAAGAAAAAGTAAGAAAACTTGAAAAAATTTTAGTATAGTTTAGATTATTCTCATAAAATTTTCTTTAGGATTTTCGTTGAATACGAAGAGAAAGATAGATGTTTATTTCTTATGGATAATAGTAATTCAGTTATAATGAACTGAAAATCAAAGAATTTTATATAAATTTATAAAAGGGATTTATTGCTTTATGAAGAATATCTTCATAACAGCAAAAATATTAGCATTGAAAAGCGTATTTATTTTAAGATGTTCTGGTAATGCGTGTGGTGGACTGGCTATTCAAATCTTCTTGAAAGGGATGAAGAAATGATGGGTAAGATTGTTTACTTTAACGGAGAGTTTAAACCTTATTCAGAAGCTCATATTGAGGTTTATGACAGGGGTTATAATTTTGCGGACGGTATCTATGAGGTTGTGGTAATTTTTAATGGTGTACCATTAAAGATGGAGGAACATTTTATAAGATTACAGCAGAGTGCAGTAGCTCTTGAAATTAACTTACCCGATTGTGAAAAATTAATGGAAGATGCAATGGAACTTATCAAAAAAAATAATTCATATGAAGTTTCCACCCTATATATACAGGTAACCAGAGGCTCGGAAGTACGAAAACATGTTTATAGTGATGATTTGATTCCCAATATTGTTATGACTGTTAAAGAATTTAAGGGTCATCCAGAAGCTTATTATCAGGAAGGTGCAAAAGCTATCACAGTTCCTGATGAGAGATGGTCTAGATGTAATATAAAGACTATTTGTTTATTACCAAATATTATGGCAAAAAAAGTGGCTAAAAGAGCTGGAGCTTTTGAGGCTATTCAGATTAGAGATGGTTTTGTAACTGATGGAACCAGTAGTAATGTTTTTATTGTTAAAGATGGTGAAATTATTACTCCCCCTGCTACAAACTATATCTTAAATGGTATTACACGTCAGGTTATTTTAGCTGAGGCTGAAAAAATAGGCTTATCCACACAAGAAAGAAGTGTCTCTCTTGCAGAACTTCTTAATGCGGATGAGGTATTTTTAACTGGTACAACAACAGAAGTTATGCCTTTAGTTGAAATTGATGGAAAAGTAATTGGCTTAGGAAAGCCAGGTTCTTACACGAAGAAACTTATGGATCATTATAGAAATTTGTTTTAGAGTTATATTTACATAAAACTAAATTAAGATTAATAAAAGCGTCAGGTTAGGAAACCTGACGCTTTTTATGATATTTAAAAGTGAATTATTAATAAGTATGCTAGATACATTTTGCTTTTATTAGTAAATCTAAAAATATTTATATATGATTTTATAATAGTATATATATAATGATTAGCCACAAAAAGTAGCCACACAAAGGCTCGCATACTATATATAGTGATGAATAGGCGATTTCGTCACTATATATAGTATGCGAGTGTGCCTAAAATACTTTTTGTGGTCGAATCATATAATAGTTATACTATTTTGCTTATTAATAATAAATTTGTCTTTATTTGTTCAAGCTAACAATCAATTAACTGTAGAAATGGCAGTAAATACTGCTATAAGAAATCCATATAGCATTTTGAATGATACAAAATTAGACTTAAATGAAATAAAGAAAAAAACAGAAGATAGTATGAAAGATACTATTTGGCCAGACTATTCTCTAAATATTTCAAATTCTAGCTTTGATAATTCAATTAATGTATCTTTATCTCTTTCGAAAACTATTATATCTCAATTTGATTTCGATATGGTGAATTTGAAAAGGGAGTTTAATGATATAGAAAACTTTTACTATAGAATGTTTCATAATATAGTTAATCAAACTGTTGACCTATATTTTGTAATTAAGACGTATAGAAATGTTAAAGATAATCTTTTATTGGTTCTAGATGAACTAAATAATTATGATGTTACCGAAGAAAGTGAAAGATTAAAATTGTATATTGAGGCTGAATTGGTAAAACCTACTGTTGTTTAATAAACGATCAGTGGGTTTTTTAATTTCAAGAATTGCAACTATAAATTTATCAATAAATGTTACTTTCTTTAATAAAAAAATAGAGTCATTTTATTTAATTAATTTTGCACAGTGAGTAAGGCAAAACTAAAAAAATCTGACACCTGTTGAATACAAGCGTCAGATTGAGATAGGATTAGCTTTTTGTAGTTCATTTAGCCATAAGTCCATTTTATTTTTAAAATTACCGCGAAAGTTGAATTGACACTATTTTTGAAATGTTACTTCTTCACTTTTGTCGTCCAAAATTACTGTTGTTTCAGCAGGTTTGGTTTGAGCAATGATCTTTCCTTTGCTTATTACTATTCTAGCAGATGTTAATCGTCTTATAGCATCCATCTCATCAAAAGCATCTAAGATGACTAGATTTGCTGGTTTGCCAACTTCTAAACCATATTGATTTTGAATTTGTAGAGTACGAGCACTATTCTCAGTAATCATTTTGAAAGCATTTTTTATCTCTGTAACCCCTGTTAATTGACAAACATGAATTCCCATGTGAGCCACTTGTAACATATTCCCTGTGCCAAGAGGATACCATGGATCTAAAATATCATCATGGCCAAAACTAACGTTGATACCCATCTCAGACATTTCTTTAACCCGGGTAACTCCTCTTCGTTTTGGATATGTGTCAAACCTTCCTTGCAAATGAATATTAACCAGAGGATTAGCTACAAAATTGATTCCTGCCTTTTTGCAGACCCCTAAAAGTTTTGAAGCATAGGCATTGTTATAAGAGTGCATAGCGGTTGTATGACTGACAGTTACTTTTTCTTTGAGTCCTGTTCGAATAGCTTCTGCTGCTGCTATTTCCACAAATCTGGATTGTTCATCATCAATTTCATCACAGTGTATATCAATTAAGCGGTCATATTTTTCTGGCAGAGCAAAAAGTTTTTTGATTGATTCTACTCCATATTCACGAGTATACTCATAATGTGGAATACCCCCAACCACATCAGCCCCAAGTTTTAAAGCTTCTTCTAATAATTCTTCTCCTTTAGAATAAGATATTATCCCTTCTTGAGGAAATGCGACAATCTGTAAGGTTGCATATGGTGCGATCTGTTCTTTAACCTTTAACATTGCTTTTAATGCTGTTAAATTTGGATCACAGGTATCTACATGTGTACGAATATGGAGAATTCCCTGTGCAATCTGCCATTTGATAGCTTTCAGAGCTCTATTCATTACATCTTCTTCTGTCAAAAATTCTTTCCGTTCGGCCCACCTCTCTATTCCTTCAAATAGGGTTCCACTTTCATTCCAGCGAGGTTCACCGGCAGTTAAGGTAGTATCGAGATGAATATGTGGTTCTACAAATGGAGGTATAACCAATCGCCCTTCAGCATCAATAGTTTTGGCAGCATTATCAGATATTTGTTTATCTATTATTGAGAAGAGTCCATCTTTTATAGCAAGATCAACTAAAGTATTTTTTTCTTGCAATTTAGCATTTTTAATCATTAAATCGAACATAGATTCACCTTCCAATCATATCGAATTTCTCAAAAGTTAATTTTTTGCAGATAAGTTCTTTTTACCAACAAGGTTTTCAAAATATTCAAGGGCCAGATAAATTATCATTGCACTAAGAACAGCATTTAATGGTGGGATACCTGGAAGAACTTTGGTTAATAGAACACTGAAACTCCAGGCTGCAAGTGCTTTTAAGTTAAATTGATCGAATTTAGCCGTTTTATAATCTGCATATTGCTTTTTCTTGATAATGAAATAGTCTGTCAGAATGATTGCACCGATTGGAGGCAATGTAGAACCTAAGAATGTCAACCAGTTTACAAAGTTATTGTATAACCAAAGGGAAGCTAGAGTACCTAACACTCCATTTACAAGAACTAATTTGTTCTTAGCTATTTTAGTAATATTCGAGAAACCTAATCCAGAAGCATAAAGGGCATTATCGTTGGTAGTCCAAATATTAAGACCTAGCAGAATAATTGCAGGTATAACTAAACCTTGTAACAGCATAACTTCTGAAATATCAGCTTTTCCAGTAGCAGCAGCACCTACTGCACCAAAAATAAACATCAAAGAGTTTCCGATCAAAAAGGCTATAATTGTTGTTGAAACTCCGATACGTTTGTTTTTAGCGAATCGAACAAAATCAGGAGTTAGGGTACCACCGCTAATAAAGGAACCAACAGTTATGGTTAAAGCAGTTCCAAAGCCTAGTGCTGTAGTAGGCTCCATGGTCAATAAAGGTTGTAACCCTCCAGATAAATTAATTGCCTTAAAAACAGAGATGCTACCTAATATTGTGATCGAAGGAACAGCGATAATACTTAAAATAGTCAGTGCTCGAAATCCGAAATACGCTGTAAGGGTCATCAACAAGCCACCGCAAGCAAGTAATAAGATTTGATTAATACCTGTAGCTTTATGGATTGGTAACGCAAACATGGCTACTCCTACTCCAAACCAACCAATCTGTGTAGCTGATAATAAGAAAGAGGCAAGGTAAGAACCTTTTTCGCCAAACGCATAACGTGCTAAAAGATGAGTTGATAAACCAGTTTCAGAAGCAACAGAACCCAAGAGTGCAGTATAAATTCCTAAAAGTAAGTTACCTAATAGTATTGCAATAATAAAATTTGGCCATAAATTTAATCCTGTTCCTAATGTGCCACCAGCCCACATACTAGCTGAGAAGAAAGTGAACCCAAGCATTACTGCTAACATTGACCAGAAACCTCGTCTTTCTTGTGCTGGTACTGGTTGTAAAGCAAAATCGTGATCTTGTGCTACATTGTTTTTCATATTAAAAAACCCCCTTATTAATTTGGGTCCTTTAAGTGGGCGGTGGGCATTTGTTTGTATATGTATTGGTACATAAAAAACTCCTTACCGCGAAGTAAGGAGTTCAAGGTATATTAAGTCTGTATACAAATACCCTGCCTTGCTAGTCTCGCGGGACCAACTTAAAGGCTCATTATTTTATTTGATGATAGTATAGCATGAATTGGTTGTTTTTGCAAGGATGTTTTGAAAAAGATAAAGACGTAGTTAGTTTACTAAAAATTAATGAATTTGCTGAAACAAAATTCGAGTTAATCATATTGGTGAAAATTACAAACTTTTATTTTTAAAAAAAGTCCATAAAAGGCTTGCAATTTTCACAGAAATCTGTATAATTATAAACAATACATGAATAAATATACCGAAATAAGGGGTATATATGCATAAATCGATATGTTTTTGAAGGGAGAGAGTAAGATGAGAGTAGGCATTGTTGGTGTAACTGGGTATGCAGGAATTGAGTTAGTTCGCATCTTATCCCAACATCCAGAAGTTGAGATTAGTTTAATGGCAGCATCTTGCTCTGGTGATTTGGTGGAAACATATCCTCATTTCCAAGAATTATTACCTAATACAAATATCACGGGTGATATTACAGGAGTGGAAGATTGTGATGTGGTCTTTACTGCAACTCCTCATGGTCAGGGGATGAATATAGTTCCTCAGCTTTTGGAGAGGGAATGTAAGGTAATTGATCTCGGAGGAGATTTTCGATATAAATCTCAAGAAACCTATGAAGATTGGTATAAACTAAAACATAAAGCACCTAATTTACTTGAAAAAGCATGTTATGGATTACCAGAGGTATATGGTGAAAAGATTAAAAATGCTTCTTTGATTGCAAATCCAGGATGTTACCCTACGGCATCGATTCTGGGCATCTATCCAATGATAAAGGCAGGATTGGTCAAAAAAGATTCGATTATTATTGATGCAAAATCAGGGGTTACAGGTGCTGGTAAAAAGTTAAGTAGGAAAGTTCATTTTGCTGAGATAGATGAGAATATGAGAGCTTATGGTCTTGCAGTTCATAGACATACTTCAGAGATTGAGGAGAAATTATCATTATTGGCAGGAGATAAAATACATATCTCATTTACTCCACATCTGATACCAGTTAAACGAGGGATTTTAGCAACGATTTATCTTGATTTAAATGAATCATTAACAACTGAAAAAATATATGAGATTTATCAAGATTTTTATAGTTTAAAACCGTTTGTACGGATTCGGAAGCCTGGTCAACTTCCTGAGATTAATCAGGTGGTAGGTTCGAATTATTGTGATATTGGATTAAAGGTTGACGAAAGGTTAAACCGATTAATTATTATTTCAGTTATTGACAATTTAGTCAAAGGTGCAAGTGGACAGGCAGTACAAAATTTGAATCTAATCTCAGGGTTTGATGAAACCCTTGGACTTGACTTATTTCCAATGTATATTTAACGACATTTCAGAAGGGGAAGTCCCCCTCCTCTATAGGTGGGGGGTGGAAGAATTTGAATAATGTCAAAACTTCAGTGGGGGACCTCTTCATTGAAGAGGCAAAATCCCTTTCTGAAGTCGTTAAACTTAAGAAATAATAACTTGTTATTATTTCGACTATAATTGGGGGTTATATGATGGATAAATTGTTTCAAAAAGCCAATACTCTCATTGAAGCATTACCCTATATCCAAAGATTTGTCGGTAAAACATTTGTTGTTAAATATGGCGGACATGCCATGAACGATAATAATTTGAAAGAACAAGTTTTACAGGATATAGCCTTGCTAAAATTTGTAGGTGTTAATTTGATTGTTGTCCATGGTGGCGGGCCAGCGATCAATGAAATGCTGCAAAAATTCAATGTTGAGAGCCGATTTCTAGACGGCTTACGAGTTACAGATGAGATTACAATGCAGATTGTCGAGATGGTTTTATCTGGTCAGATAAATAAGGAGTTGGTTTCTATTGTAAATAAATACATCGGAAAAGGGGTTGGCATCTCCGGGAAAGATGGTTCTTTGATTCAAGCGATTCCTTTGGACCCTAAATTAGGTCATGTCGGTCAAATTAAAGAGATTGACCCAACCCTTATCCAAACCCTTCTATCACAAGGATATCTTCCGATAGTAGCACCTATTGGTGCAGGGGAGGAAGGGGAAAGTTATAATATTAATGCAGATACAGTGGCTAGTGAACTAGCTATCGCTCTTAAAGCACATAAACTAATATTTTTGACAGAGATAGATGGAATTTATGAAGATAAAGATGATCCAACAACTAGATGTTCTCAGTTAAATACTGATCAATTGCAAGCCATGATCGGTAGTGGTCAGATTGTAGATGGTATGATACCTAAGGTAAAAGGATGTATCAAGGCTCTGAAAGATGGAGTTAAGCAGGTTCACATTTTGGATGGAAGACTCTCTCATAGCCTTTTATTAGAGATTTTTACTGATCAAGGAATTGGAACAATGATGGTCAATGAATAAAACTAACTTTAGGAGGAATGAAAAATGTCTCAACAGATAAAAAAGATTGTATTAGCTTATTCAGGTGGTTTAGATACTTCAGTAATGGTTAAATGGTTAGCTGAAAAGTATCAAGCAGAGATAGTTTGTTATAGTGCAGATTTGGGTCAAGGTGAAAATCTAGATTCTTTAGAGGATAAGGCAATTAATTCAGGTGCTAGTAAAATATATATTGAGAATCTTCAAGACGAATTTATAAAAGACTACGTTTTTCCTGCACTCAAAGCAAATGCTTTGTATGAAAATAAGTATCCACTGGCCACTGCTTTAGCCAGACCACTTATAGCTTCGAAAATGATTGAGATTGCTAAAGAGGAAGGGGCAGATGCAGTTGCTCATGGATGTACAGGCAAAGGGAATGATCAGGTAAGGTTTGATTTTTCTTTTAGAATTCTTCAGCCTAATATTAAAATTATTGCTCCATTAAGAGAATGGTCATTTGGCTCTAGAGATGAGGAGATAGATTATGCAAAATTAAATAATATACCTGTTTCAGTAACTAAAGAAAAACCTTACAGCATCGATCGAAATCTCTGGGGAGTGAGCGTTGAGTGTGGAGTGTTAGAAAATCCATGGTGTGAGCCACCAGCGGATGTTTATCAGATTACCACTGATCCTCTTCAGGCACCTGATAAAGCTGAATATTTGGAAATTTCTTTTGAAAAAGGAGTACCAGTTGCAATTAATGGTGAGATAAGTTCAGCTGTTGAATTGGTTAAGAAATTGAATCAGATTGGTGGAGTACATGGAATCGGGCGGATTGATATGGTAGAGAATCGTCTGGTAGGGATTAAATCCAGAGAGATATATGAAGCACCAGCAGCTATTATTCTCCATGCTGCTCATCAAGCTTTAGAAGATATGGTTTTAGAAAGGGAAACATCTCATTACAAAGCTGGAGTAAGTTTAAAATATGCTGAGATGATTTATTTTGGACAATGGTTCACTCCGCTTCGTAAGGCTTTGCAAGCATTTGTTGATTCCACTCAGCAAAATGTAACAGGAGTGATAAGAGTAAAATTATTAAAAGGAAATTGTATAGTGGTTGGTAGAAAATCGCCACATTCTTTATATATCGAGAATTTAGCAACTTATACTCAGGAAGATACTTTTGATCATGGTTCAGCTGAAGGATTTATTAAGCTTTGGGGGTTATCTAATCAGGTTTATTCTCAAGTTAACCAAGAGGAGTGATTTTGTATGGAATTGATTGTTAGAAACGCTCGCTTAGAAGATGTTTATTTGATACATCAAATTAATCAAAAGGCGTTTTCTGCCTTTCAGTCATTTTATCCAAATGGAATTGTTCCAGCGCTAACAGAATTACCTCAAAATATTGTGGAGGATATTCGGGGGAAAACTGTACTAATTGCACAGTATGGAGATCAAATAGTAGGATCGATTAGACTTCATTTTATAAATAATAACATTGCGTATATTAGTCGTTTTTCTATTTTACATCTGTATCAAAAACTAGGGATTGGTACAAAACTATTAAATGCAGTGGTTGAAAAAACGAAAGAGAAGAATGGGCGTTTTTTAACCCTGAATGCTCATTATGGTATAAAACCTGTCTTGCAGTTTTATTTAAAAAACGGTTTTATGATCAAAAAAATTAGCTATGATAAGTGTTACCCGAGAGCATATTTGTTTAGAAAAGTCGTTGAAGGAGGAGTAAATTATGAAGCTATGGAGTGGCAGGTTTTCTGATAAAACTCATGAAACGGTTGATCAGTTTACAGCATCAATCCCATTTGATCAGCGGTTATATCAGTATGATATTATGGGGAGCATGGCTCATGTGAAGATGCTGGCCCATGTTGGAATTATTTCAGAGAAGGAAAAAAACGAGATTCTTCAAGGGCTAACAGAGGTATTGCAGGAGATTGAATCAGGTGAATATAAATTTCAATTAGAACTTGAAGATATTCATATGAATATTGAACACCGATTAACTGAAAAGATTGGTTCTGTAGGGGGAAAGGTGCATACAGCCCGGAGTAGAAATGATCAGGTGGCTTTAGATATTCGACTTTTTTTACGAGATGAGATTAATTGTATAAGCGAAATAGTAAGAGACTTGCAGAATGTATTGATAAATCTGGCTGAAAATCATTGTGATCTGATTATGCCTGGGTATACTCATTTGCAACGAGCACAACCTATTTTATTATCTCATCATCTTTTAGCTTATTTCGAGATGTTTGAACGAGATAATGCAAGATTAATTGATTGCTTAAAAAGGGTGAATTTGCTTCCACTTGGATCTGGAGCCTTAGCTGGTACGACATTTCCGATTGATCGTTCATTTGTCCAGAAAGAGCTAGGATTTGATGACCTTTGTCATAATAGTATAGATGGTGTGAGTGATCGAGATTTTATTATTGAATTCCAGAGTACTGCTTCTCTAATCATGATGCATTTAAGTCGTTTTAGTGAAGAGATTATTCTTTGGGCCAGCCAAGAGTTTAGCTTCATCGAACTAGCTGATGCATATTGTACAGGAAGCAGCATTATGCCACAAAAGAAAAACCCTGATATTGCAGAATTGGTCAGGGGAAAGACTGGACGTGTTTATGGAAATCTGCTACAGATATTGACTGTCCTTAAGGGTCTTCCATTAGCATATAATAAGGATATGCAAGAAGATAAGGAAAGCCTATTTGATACCGTTGATACTCTAAAAATGTCGCTCTATCTATTTACACAGATGCTGGCTACTTCTACATTTAATTATGAAAAGATGAGAAATGGTGCGCAAGAAGGATTTTTAAATGCTACCGATGCTGCAGATTATCTGGTGAAGAAAGGGCTACCTTTCCGTGAAGCCCATGAGATAATTGGTGAAATGGTTCTTAAGTGTATTAAGACAGGAAAAAATTTAGAGGATTTAACTCTTAAAGAATGGCAAGAGTTGAAGCCACTTTTTGAAGAAGATATATATGAAAAAATTTCTGTAGAGTATATAGTGAATCAGAGAAATAGTTATGGGGGTACGGCTAAGCAACAGGTGCTCAAACAGATTGTTTTTGCAAAGGCTCGAGTGGGAATATGATATACCTAACTTTCGTAGTTTGGTGCTGATATTCTCTGTTTTTAGTTAATTTTGATAAATCGATCTGACTTAGGTGTCGCTTTTTTCTATATATACCATTAAACGAGGCTTTGCATTTGTACTGTGAAAGTTGAGTGATAAGTGATATATTAAAAAAAGAATCTTTTAATTTGTTAGAAGCAAGGAGAAAGCTTACTCCAGCTAGAATTATGTTTTAGATATATATTATTTGGTGGTGAATATAATGCAAATAAAAAAAGTCGGAAAAAGAGGTACCTTATTTACATTTTATGATTTGTTAGAAAGTGAGTTTGAGTGCACAACAAATGTTTATTTGATTAATGGAAACAAATATATCTTTATCTGTGATACTTTTTTAGGACCAGAATCTATGAGAGAGGTAAATAATTATATAGATTCTAATATCGGTGAGAAACCAATCATTATTTTTAATTCGCATTCTGATTGGGATCATATTTGGGGAAACTGTTTTTTCTCATCTTCAATAATTATTTCTCATCAACTTTGTAGAGAGATGGTTGAAGAAGAAGGTGAGCGATATTTAAAAAAATACGAACAGTTTTATCGAGGAAAAGTAAAGATAGTTCTTCCGAATGTAACTTTTCAGGATAAGATCTCTTTTCCTGAAGAAGGAATAGAATTTTACTATAGCCCAGGGCATACAATAGATTCATGTACATGTTATGATATGGTAGATCAAATTTTATATGTTGGTGATAATGTAGAGGATCCAATTCCTTATCTAAGTTCTAACCTAATGGATGAATATCAATCATCTATGGTTGAATATATCAATAAAGATGTAAAGCTGATTATTCCTGGACATGGAGATGTTACGACTAAAGAACTGGTTAAAAGAAATATAAATTACATTCAAAATTTTATATCTGGAACTGTGGAATTTGGGGATGATGAAAAGTTTAATCGAATTCATGAAGAGAATTTAACGACAAAATGACGAATTTATTTATAATAGTACGAAGGAAATGACATTTATTCGTAGAATTAATTAATGAGCATTTGCTCATAAAATATTAGAGAAAGGAGAGAAAGACATGAAATTTGAAGTTCGTTATCTTACTCGTACTGCATTATTATTGGCTTTAACAATGGGGATTCAATTAATGAGTTTGCCACAACCTGTTACTGGGCCAGTAGTCAATTTAATCCTATATCTTTCCGTGTTATTAGTGGGAATGAGTAGTGGACTGGTTATTGGAGCGGTGACTCCATGGATAGCTTTGACAGTTGGAATTTTACCTCCACCTTTGGCACCGATGATTCCATTTATCATTGCAGGGAATATGAGTTTGGTCATTGTCTTTGGATTATTGAGAAAGTTCAATGTATACGTAGGTATTATAGCTGCATCTGTACTTAAATTCCTTATTCTCGCAAGTGGAGTTCGATTTTTTATTCAGGTTCCCCCTGTTGTTGCAAAAGCTATGCAAATTCCTCAACTGATAACTGCTTTGGTAGGAGGCATATTAGCTGTAATTTTATTCCGTGTTTTGGATAAATTTAGTAATGAAGACAGTAATTCGGGAAAAAAATTACTTAATTTTTGAATAAATAAAGGAATATTGTAACAGTGTGTAGAAAATAAAAAGTATGAAGAATATACTTAGATTTTGAGTAAGGAGGATATTCACGATGGGTCAGGAATATGATTATCAAAAGGCAGATTTGAAGAAAAAACATGGTGCTGGTCAGCTTTCTGATCGTGAATATTTGGAAGAGTTATGTATATTGGCGCGCCAGTTTGGTTATTTACAGTTTGTAGAAAAGTAATATATTAAAAATAAAAATCGTC
>JAGMES010000085.1 GCA_023128035.1 Halanaerobiales bacterium
AAATTATTATTTGTACATCCCTAATAGTTATCTATATCTGGCGTATTTTGTGATGCTCTGTTTGCTTGCTAAGTTTTATAACAGTGAGGATCAATCTTTGACAACTCGTCAGTTTGTACCGATTGAAGAATTGGAAGAGACAGTTACACGTCATGTTGATAGGATATTGGAAAGTGAGCCAGAAGAAGAGTTAAAGCTCAATTTAAGCAGTGTAGCTCAGATATGGCATGAGCTTCCTAAGATTGACGAAAAAAAGAATTTAAGAAGAGTAAAAAACAACCGGATCAGTTTTATATTGAGAGTATTGGACTTTTTAGAAAACGAAGGTCTGGTACAGGTTTTTGAAGATCATGAAATTAGGTTATTACCTAAGATGGAACATCTAGTTGTGAAATATTATTTCCATAGTGAATGTAAGGAACATTTGTTAAAAATATTAGATAAATCCTTGCCTTTAGAATCAGGAATTATTAGATAAGCAAAGGGGGATTCGATGTGCCACGTATTAATCGTATCCGTGTGACAAATATTCAATATGACAGTGGAAAAAAGCAGTTGCCTGATATCACATTTCAGCTTGATAGTCAGGATACTATCTTGCTTTTAGCAAATGGTGGGGGAAAAACATTACTGATTCAATTGGTGATGCAAACTATTTTGCCAAATGAAAAGATGAATATGATGAAGATTCGGATTTGACGATTGAGAGTTTGCCATTGGTTAAAAGTGCGGACCTTTTTAGCCGGGAAACTATAATTAGATATCAGGAGTTCAAGGATTGGATTAAAGAACATGGAGAATATAGGATTCATATTTTTGACCAAATTAGATCATATCAAGAACGCCTTAAACATTATCGCATCCTTCCAGAAGAGTGGAAAAATATTCGAGATACAAATGGCTCTGAAGGTGGTGTAGATAGATTTTTTGAAAAAAGCAAAACGACCAAGCAGTTACTTGATAATATGCTGATTCCTGGTGTTGAGGAAATGATCTTTCAGGATGAAAAGAGGAAAAAAGAGTTGTTTACTGCTTTTTCGGAATATCGAAACATGTTGCTTGAAATACCAATAATTAAGGCGAATATTAAGGATTTTGAAGTGATTAGGCAACATGCTGAGGCAGTTGTTGAAGAAGTTCAAAAGTTGGATCAGTTTAAACAGAAGTATGATGAAAAGACTAAGGAATTGATTCGTCTGGCAAAGACGTTTTCAGATTTTGAGAATGAAGCAAAACGTGCATTAGATGATTTGTTAAAAAAATTAACACAAAGCCAAATAGAAAAAACTGCACTATATTATTATAATCAGGCTGAAGAGGCTAAAAAAGAGGTAATAAACTATCAGAATAAGTTAAATTTGTTGGAACAATCTGAGCCAGAACTGCAAAAACAATTAATAGAAGTAAAACAACAATTAAGATTTGCCTGGGAAAAAGAAAGTGAACATTTGCAAAATAAACTTTTAACTATAGAGGATCAGATAAAATCTTTAAATAAGGATTCAAAATTACTGCAAGATAAAATGGAAGATGCTAGAGGTCAAGATGATGAATATAGAGATCAATTAGCATTAGTTAAAGCCTAGTTTGAACGATATAAAGAAGTTAAAGCTGATTTACAAGATTATGTTTCAGAAGATGATATTTATAGTCCTGAAGAAGGATTGCAAGAGCATGAAGATCAATTAGAACTTCATAAGGAAGAGAAGCTAAATCTGAAAAATAAGTTAAAAGAAAATCGTCTTCAAAGTGAACATTTAGAAGAACAGATTTCTGAAGAAGAAAAAATGGCTTATTTAAAACATCAACCATTACTTCCATATACGATTTTGATTGAAGAAAATCAGATAAACATTGTCAAATATGTAATGAAACAATTTAAAGAATGGTCACATGATATTCCACTTTAATTTCTTGTAAAAAGTGATAAAAATTTAGCAAAAGAATATAGCACAGGTGAACTTTTAACACTTTGGGAAGAGAATCTATATTTATATCAACCAGAAATGATTCGTGTTTATACTTCTGATGAAGTTTTTAACCAATATTGAGATCAGATGGAAGAAAAGATTCAAGATAAAGAAAAAATATTGCAAGAAGTAAGGTCTGAGGAAGAAATTTTTGCTCAATTAAAAGGGAAAGTCGAGGCTTTTTACCGCCGATATACAGAAAAGGAGATTGCTTCTTTAAATGAAGAGATTGAGCAATTGAATCAAAAGAAAAAAGAGTTGGATCAGAAAATTGAAGAAGGTATTAATAGAAGAGATCATCTAAAGAATGAAGATGAAAGTCAAAGAATAATCTTAGAAGAAACGAGAACTTTACTACTCAATGAAGAAAAGATAATTGAAAAGTTACAGGGATTTGTTACGCTCTATCAAATGTACATTCCCAAAAAAGAAGAGGAAAATCAACTTGAACGAAAGATATCTCAAATTCGAGCACAAATTAAAAGATGGGATGAAGAAAATAGAAAAAATATTCAAAAGGTAGCAGATAAAAAGCAAGAAATAAAAGAAACTAATAAACAAAAAGAAGCTCATAAAGAAGATTATCGGAATTATGGGTTAGAAGTAATAGAATCTTTTATAAATACTAGTGATTCATATGAAATGGTAAGACAAAATGTAGACACAATTAATAGTCGATTATATATAAAACAAACTGATTGGGCTAATATTCAGACTTTATTGAATAAATTTCAAAAAGAATATGATGACGCTTTAAGATATATTAAAGAAATAGAGATTGAATCAGATTGGCTTTTTGAGCATCATCATAAAGTTACATGGGAAGAAATTATTCATGCAAAAAAGTTAACTTTTGACCAACAGCAGGAATGTCAGAAACAAAAAGAGTACTGGGATCAGATCAAAATTGATGTGGGTTCAACTGAAAGAGTGTGGGAAGATTCGGCTAACGATATCGAAAAAAAGTTTGAACGTTCACCAGCAGAATATTCATCAGTCTTGTATGAAGATGAGTATAAAGATGTTTGTAGGCAGATTAAACAGCTGAAAGATAGAAGAAAAATGCTGGCGCAGAAGATGAAAAGTAGCCGTGATTGGCAAAATGAAACTAATCAGACGTATGAATTAATTAGTCATAGATTAGATATAGAGTTAGAGCGCATTTGGAATGATGTGATTTCTTTATCTAATTATTCGTGATGTAAAAATGATTATGGAAGATCAGCGTTTGTATGATTATGATTTTGTTGAAACTCAGTTTTTGCGTATCTTTGAAGGTTTAGACCACTATCAAACTCAGTTTCAACAAACTTTGCAAGAAAGTAATAAGAATATGAAACATCTTACTCATCTTTGCTTGCGTCGCGCTAAAACGATTTATGATAGTGTTATCGAGATTCCGAAAAATTCAAGAGTTAAAATCTTCGGACATGATATCGAAGTGATTCGTATTAATTGGAAAATAACAGATGAAGACGAAAGTGAGAATAAAATATATTTATATTTGCAGCAAGTACTAAAAGATTTGCAACAGTGGAAGCAGGAAGGTAAAGATGATGATGAAATAGATCGCCGGATGGAAGAGATGTTAAAATCACGCAATCTGATCAATGTGATGGCACCGATTGAAGAATGTAGAATTACGGTTTATAAGCCTCGCAAGGAATCAATTATTCGTCATCATAAACCTGACTATTCACCATGGGATGAAGTTTCACGCTGGTCTGTTGGGGAAGAGTATAGTATTTATATAACTATGTTTATGATTATGATCAGTCATATTCGAAAAAAATTGGAAGGAAAACATGATGTCTGGAAAGTGATCATGGCAGATAATCCTTTTGGCAGGGCTTCGTCACCGCATATATTAGAAACAGTTTTTCAGGTAGCAAAAGCAAATCGAATCCAACTTATTTGTTTTACTGCTCATCGACAGGATAATATTCTAAAGAGCTTTCCTGTTGTTTATAGTTTACAACTTCGAAATGCTTATGGTAAAGAAGTTATGAAAGCAGAGCGAATGGAAGCAGGTTATTATAATTTGAGATCAATAACTTAAATTTTAAGAGAATAAGATTTGTGAATTGGGCCAACGTTGGCTCTTTTATTTAAGTTAAATATTGATAATGAAAAATAAAATGAAACAATAAAAAACTAAAAGTAAGTTTTGCATATCTCAAAAAGCTGAGAATTTGTAAAAGATTCCATTGATAATATCCCGGTTTTTGTTATTACAATGTTAGCTAGAAGACTGTAAAGAAATCAAAACCATAGAATAATTATAAAAAATATAAACTTTATATATTCAAAAAATATCTGAAATAGAGGACTTTTTGTGTCTATGTTGAAGTATAAATGTGGAATGCATAAAGAATTTTGAGAACAATAGATACTAAAATTTAAGAATACAATGTATTTAAATTTGTATGTTTAGATATGAGGAATAATAGAAAAAATATAGTTATAGATTATATGATTTAGATGATAAAATAGTTGATAGTTGTGTGATTTTTGATTTTATTTTACAAGTAGGTCAAATTGGAATTACAAGAGATGAAAAACGAAAGATAAGGAGAATTGAAAAAAATTATTTTGTTATGGTTGACATCGAAATTAGAGAGAATCCTGTGCAAGAACTAGCAGTAACATTAGATTTTCTTAGTGAAGCTTCATTCAATAATTCTGATGAGCTTATTGATCAATAATAGTTAGTAAAATGCAGAATACACTGGATTGTATTGATCTTCCTTATCGTGTAAAGAAACCAAGATTGATTTGGGCAGATTCGATTGATGATTATTATAAAAGTATTGATTCATAAACATTTAGATATAACTTTTCTGAATGCGGGATTTCAGTAGGTATTTTTTTGGTAGCAAGAAATAGGTATGTAAATGTAACTTGGGGCCAGCGCTGGCCCTTTTCTTTATATATATATTGTTGAAAAGGTACTTTTTAGCTGAGATAATGAAGAAAAAAGCATTTATTGTTACACTAATTTTATAATATATAAAAATGGTTGTTACACAAAAACATCACATTTTATGTTCTTTATAGGTGTATTTTACTTACTTTAGTAAATTTAAATGTAGAAAGATTAATCCAAGACAAGTTAAAAGTATATCAAGTTGGTTCACAAAAATTCGAAACACATAATTGTAATATAAGTAGAGCAATTGTAGCATTGATTCTAGACGTATTTACAGATAAAAACAAGTTAGGGAGAAATTTCTAAAAGGATGGATTAGTTTTTTGATAGAGGTTATGAATAGAATTTGTTATTAATCAATAGTATGATTTTATCAAATAATTTAGTGAGGTTATAACTAAATGAAAAAAATCATATTTTGGGGAAAAGATGAAAATGATGAAACAATACTGACAAACTTTGCAGAAAAATGCATTCTTCTCACCAATCGTTTCAAAGGGCTCTTAGTTTGAAATATAGTTTTTTTATCTCTTGAGATTTTAAATCACTTCTTATTATAGATTTATTATGCCCTGATGAGTGTTGGGATAAGCTTTTATTAGGTAAAAAAAGACTCTGTTTTTAATATTTGGTGTGATACTAAGTAGATAATATAGTTTTATGGTGATATAATGATAATGGAAAAAATCAATAATTTAGAGATAAGAGGGGGACAATCATGAGAAAAATTAATTTTAAAGTAATGTCTATACTTATGGTTTTGTTATTTATATGTTTTGGGAGTGTAGATGCTGCTCAGAGTGAAGTCGTTTGTTTTTTTCCTGAATGGCAGCAAGGTGATATGCAGAGATATAAATTTACAAAGCAAGTTTTAAAGAATGACATTATAGTTTCAGAATCAAAGACAACTTTTACAATCACAGTAATTGATGTTTTAGATGATGGGTATATTCTCGAATGGAAAAATGATGATATGAATTTAACAAATATAGAACAAGATGATTTGAGTAAAATAATCTTGAAGATGGTGGATGGAGTAGTAACAAGATATAAAGTAGATGAATATGGAACTTTTGTAGAGTTTACAAATTTGCCTGAGTTAAAGAAAACTATGTATGAGATCAGTAATACAGTTGCCGAACAATTAGAAACAGATGAAGAAAAAAATCAGTTTAAACAGTTTATGTCAATTATTTTAGGCTCAGATGAACAATTAACAGTTGTATTATCAAAAAGTATCTCTCTTCTCCACAACCCTTATATATATGGATATGAATTTGAAACTGGAGAAGAGTATGTGGGAGAAGTGAGTTTACCTAATCCATGGGGAGGTCAACCTCTTTCCGGAATAATTAATATCACCGCATCATCTTATCAAGATAATATGAATGAAATAGTAATTAGTCAAATATTAGATAAAACAAAGTCAGCTGAAGTAGTTAATGATATAATTAAAACGTTATCCAGTCAGTTAGCAACTATGAATATATCTGAAGATATGTTTATCGAAACTATTGAAATTAATGATGAAATTGTTAGTTTGTTTAAGGAAAATTCTAATTGGTTAAGTGAAATAAAATTAATTAGAACAGCGAAAATTTTAAATGACAGTCAAGTCGAAATCTATAATTTTGAGGCTATTGAATAAGTGTATATTTTAGCAGGGAGATGATTTATTGAGGTTTAAACTTTTATCTGGTAGAGCAATTATTGCGATTATGGTTTGTATTCTGATATTGATGGTTTGGTATTTTCAACGATATTCGATTTCGGTAAAAAGATATACAATTGTCGTTCCAAATTTACCAACAGAATTTGAGGGTTTTACAATTCTTCATTTAAGTGATCTACATAGTAAAGAGTTTGGTAAAAATCAAAGTTGGTTAATTAAGATCATTAATCAGGAAAATTTTGATGTGATTGCAGTAACGGGGGATTTGATAGATAAACGGAACCCAAGGATAGAACCTGCGGTGAAATTATTGCAGCATTTAAAGTCCAAACAAATCTTTTTTGTACCGGGTAATCATGAGTGGTGGGTTGATTTTCAAAGTAGAGAAGAATTAGAATCATTAGGTATAAATATAATGGAAAATAGTTCGTATAAGTTGAGCAAAGGAAATTCTCATATATGGATATTAGGCGTTGACGACCCATATTTAGGAAGAGATCGGTTAGATAAAGCTCTTAAAAATGTTGATGATTCTATGCCTAAGATTTTACTTGCTCACGCTCCAAATATTTTTTCTTCTGCTGTTCAAAATCAAATTAATTTAGTATTAGTCGGACATACCCATGGAGGGCAAATCAGGATTCCATTTATAGGGCCAATAATTGCACCAGGTCAGGGCTTTTTTCCAAAGTTTGATTATGGTAAATTTGACTCAGGTTTTACCTCAATGATCATAAATGGTGGTTTAGGTGAAAGTGTTTTGCCAATTAGATTTAATATTAAACCAGAAGTAGTTTTGATTAAATTAGTGTCAGAGGAATAAATAAAAAATGTCTAAAATATCTAATAAAAAGAGAGGTATATGTTATGCAAATTATCAGAGGAGATTATCATTACATAGCTGAGTGCATAGCAATTGCAAAAGAGTTAAATGAATACTTCAATGAAGATGGAATGAATAAGATGAAGGATGATTTACAGAAGCAGTTACTTTATGTAGCTAAAAATTCCTTTAATTCCGAAGTAACAGGTTTTATAACTGTTGACAATCAAAGCACTAAAGTTGTAGAAATTTCATGGATGGCAATAAAGCGTGACTGCCAACAACAAGGAATCGGAAAGGAGTTGATTAATCACGTTTTTAATGATTTAAAACAGGAAGGGGTAAGACTTTTAAAAGTAAAGACTCTTTCAGCAAATGTTGATTATCCACCATATGAGAGTACAAGAAAATTCTATGAGGTAGTTGGATTCATCCTATTTGAAACAATTGACCCATACGAAGAGTGGGGTACAGGTAATCCTTGTGCAATTTATGTGAAGATATTAGATTGATTTTAAGAAAGGGTGAAATTGATGAACTTTTAATGACTTTAAAAAGTAAGTTGGGAAAATGGTAGATAATAAGAATTATTAGGAGGAGAAATATGAAAAAGATAAATTCAATAATTAGTTACATAATAAGTACGATAATAATTTTGTTAATATGGTATAAAACATTACCGGTCTTGAATGTGTTTTTTTGGGGTTTACCAATTCTCTTGCTATTTTTTGGAGTATTCATTTGTTTAATTGATAGTGTAGCCAAGAAAAAAATCAATAAATTCGGAGTGTTATTTTTAATTGTGGGTATTATTTTCATTACAATAGTTCCATTTATCACATCATCACCTATCTTTCATTCGAGCAAATATCGAAATATTATTGGAAGCATCGAAGAAAGTACTTTTTTAAAAGATATCAGTACTATAGATGTTAATAATATTCGTTTAGTAGACCAAAAAATGGCTATGAAGCTAGGAGATAAAAAAATCGGAGAAGACCCAGCTTTAGGTAGTCAAGCTGAGTTAGGAGAATTTAGTATTCAAAAAGTAAATAATAGTCTATATTGGGTTGCGCCATTATTGCATCGAAGTTTTTGGAAATGGAAAGATAACCGTGAGGGTACTAACGGGTATGTGATGGTATCTGCAAGCAATCCTCAAGATGTTAAGTTGGTACAAAAACTTGGAGATAGTCCGATCAAAATCAAATATCAACCAAATGGATTCTTTAATGATTATTTAAAAAGACATGTTTATTTTCACGGATATGCAAATATTGGGATGACGGATTTTACTTTTGAAATTGATGATAATGGTAAACCTTATTGGGTAATTACTTTATTTAAAAAAGAAGTTGGATATGGTGGTAATAATGCAATCGGGGTTGTCCTTGTAGATGCTCAATCAGGAAAAATTGAAAGATATGATATTGCTGATGCTC
The DNA here is from genome assembly GCA_023128035.1 of Halanaerobiales bacterium. The sequence goes on from JAGMES010000085.1 coordinate 8,837, forward strand.
CTTCATGGGTAGATAGGATTCAACCTGAAAGATTTATTAAAACTCAATTAAATCATTGGGGTATATATGTTAAGGGATGGTTAAATTCGTTTTTATCAGAAGATAAAGTATTAAAAGTTACACCTGGAATGTCATTAGTTTATGGGGATGATAATAATTCATATTGGTACACTGGAATAACATCATCAGGGAATGATGAATCTACAGTTGGATTCGTGTTAGTAAATACAAGAACAAAAGAAACAAAGTTTTATAAGCAATCAGGTGCTACAGAACTTGCTGCAATGAGTTCTGCGGAAGGTAAAGTTCAAGAAAAAAATTATAAAGCAACTTTCCCAATTATGTACAACATTTTAGGAGTACCTACGTATGTATGCTCTCTAAAAGACAAAGCGGGATTAATAAAGTTAGTTGCCATGGTATCTGTAGAAGATTATAGTATATTAGGAGTTGGGGAAACCAAAAATGATGCATTGAGATCGTATCGGAATAGTCTCAAAAGCAAAGGAAATTTTATTGCAATTGATGATATAGCGAATGAAGAAAAGATTGAAGGGCAAGTTTTGAGAATTAGTGCTGATGTTAGAAATGGAGTTAGTTATTATTATTTACTTATTAGTGGTAAAGAAATTAACATATTTATTGCTACTTCGGATATATCGTTAGAATTACCATTAACCAATGTCGGGGATACAGTATTTATTAAATATAGTAAAGGGAAGTCAGTGTTTATTGATATTTCAGAGTTTGACAATAAGGATATAGAAGTGATTGATTAAGTGAAAAGTTATTTCCAAAAGTTGTAACCTTTTATACCGATGAATATTTTGCTCCATAAAATATGAGGACCAGTTCTAAATCATAACCTAAGGTGTTAAAATAATGTGATTGAAAAAGCCATGTATAAGAGGGGATAATTTGCGTTTTAAAAGAAATAAACTATGAATGGAGGCCGAGAGAGGTCTCCATTTTTTTTTCAAATAAATCAAGAAGAAATAATTTTTTTTGAATAATTTGACACAGAATAGGAAAAAATGTTGTAAATTAAAAAACTTGATCAGGTATATTGTAGAATGGCCCTGTTGTGTGAAGACTATATAAAAAAATGTTTCTAAACATTAAATATATAAATAAATAAGTAAATAAATAAAAATTACGTAAAATCATTGACATAATAAAATTAATATGTTATAATAAAATGGATTTAAATGTAAAATCATAAAGTTAACAATGTATATCGTACTAACATAAGTTTGAGATGGGATATTAATTTTTACAGTGATGCATACGGAGGATTGTTTTAAAAAATATTTTAAATAAATTTTCAAAAATAAAGGAGGAAATTTAGATGAAATTAACTAAAAAAGAAAAATTCAAATGGATTTTAAGAGAAGATGGTGGTTATATTTATGATTATTCTACTGGAACTGTAAAAGTATTAAACGATACTGGAAGTTTTATTATCCAAAAATGTGAGAAAAATTCTATAACAGATATTGTAAATGATCTCTTAAATACTTTTGAAATAGATGATCCTCATCAAGCAGAAGAAGATGTTAACAGTTTTCTAAGAAACATGATTGAGGAGGGATATTTATGCCAAGAGAAATAAAAAGACTATATACTTTACTTACTGATAAATGTAATATGAAGTGTCCTCATTGTTATATTGCTGCGAATGAAAAAGATCAAAAGAACGAAAAAGAATTGAGTTTGGAAAAATATATTGAAGTAATTGAAAAGTTGCGAGAGAGAGGTCTCGAGTATGTAAAACTTACTGGTGGAGAACCATTGATTAAAAAAGATATCGCAAAAAGTATAATTGATTATTGTAACAAAAATAATATCAATATTTCGTTAGAAACAAATGGGACTTTAATGGATGATAAAGATATTGAGTTTCTTTCTTCGATAAAAAAGATGTCACTTTCATTTAGTTTAGATTTTCCAGATGATCGGTTTGATACCTTTAGAGTTTATCCAGGAGCTTTTGAAAAAGTAGTTCAAACGATTAAACAAATTAGGGAAACAGCAAAGGGAGTTACTATAACTGTTCTAGCGACTATTTTTAAAGATAATTTCAATATTATGGATGAACTAGCCTCATATGTAATTGAAGACTTGGGAGTAGCAATTAAAATGAATCCTTGTACAGAAGTTGGCCGTGCTAGCAGGGATAATTTTAAAAAAAAATTACTTTCTCCAAATGAGCTATTTACATTTTATGAGAAAGTTCATACAATAGCCAATAAATATCCGAAAAAGATGACCGTAATACTCCCATTTATTTTTTATAAGAATAATTCAGAATTACATCTTTCCTGTTGTGAAGCGAAAGAAATTATTGGTTTAATGCCAGGTGGGAACGTTTCATTATGTGGAATAGGAGTTATAAATGATCGCACGATTTGGGGAAATGTAAATGATGAAGATATCTTAAGTATTGTCGAAAATTCTAACGAACTAATTGATAAATTTAAAAATTATGAATACTCAGGTGTATGCCAAAGATGTATGTTTAAAAAGTGCTGTGCAAATGTTTGTCCTGCTTATGCATTAGAAGCATACGGCTCCTTTACGGCTTCTTATCCTGTATGTCAAATGTTGTATGATAACGGATTATTCCCAGAAGAGTATCTGGTTAGTTAGTTTTTAGGATCTACTTGTTTGGTTTAAAGGGGGAATAGAATATGAATCAATTATCTACTTTATATTTAAGATTTGAATCAAAAATTAAAACTCCAAATGAAGATGCAGTAATAGATGGAATCAATCAAGCTTGCCACTTAGGGTGCCAAGAAATTCGAATCACTGGAGACCCAATCAATGATGAAAACATATTCTTTAAAGTATTAGAAATTATAAAAAATAAAAAACTAAAAATTTCTTTTGATTTGAGTCAAGATTATATCACCAATGAACTTATTCAAGAGTTAAATAGCATGAACAATATTTACAATTTCGCAATAAATATTACTGGAGATTTAGCAGTTAGGAAAAGTATTTGCTATGAAGGACTTATTGCCAATATTTTTCTAGATTCAACAAATATATATAAAGCAGAAGAATCAATAAAGTCACTGTTAGATAAATATAAATTTTTACGGGTTAAAATCATTACTTCCATAAGGAGCTTAGGTTCTATTGATGTGTACCTTGATTTAGTTAATACATTACAGACGATGCATAAAATTTATAAAGACCGTTTATACGCTATGATCCCATGGTGTTTATTGGATTTATCTACTCTTACATTAGGCAGGACAGTGTGTCAATATCAAAGGGCAGTCGGTGTTTTTTTAGATGGTGCTGTTACTGTTTGTGGTGTATCAAGAAATATTAAAGAACCTACGAATTCATTAGTTGATTTGAGTTTAAAAGAAATACTTGAAAAAGATCCATTTCTATGTCAGTTGAGGGAGACTACTCCTGAGACAATAACTGGTGTTTGTCAAAGTTGTGTTTTTAAAAATTATTGTGCGAATCTGTGTCCTGCAAATGTTTATAATGAAACTGGACATTTCAATAATTCATATACTATTTGTCAAATATTGTATGACAATGGTCGCTTTCCAGTAAATTGTTTAATCGAATAAGTGTAGTATTTTAAATTCTATTTGTACCAAGGTAAAACTGATTATTCTTTGGGCATAGGGGTTTATAAAAAATGTTTAATAAATTTAAATATTACTTAGGAAAGGGGGTGTATTTATGAAAAAAGCATATCAAGTACCTCAAGTTAAAGATTTAGAGGTTGTTGCAAGATCTTGTGGTTCAGGTGGTTGTTGCTCTGGTAGTCCTGAACAGCTTAAATAGATTCTAATTTATTAGGTTTTTAACCCCTATGCTCTTTTTTATTTATAAAATTATAATATTTATAAAGGGAGGGTGTGAATTTATTGAAAAAATTGGCATTTCAAACCGTTGATTTAGTAAAAACCTACAAAAATAACGGCACAATGATTTATGCGAATAATGGAATAAGTTTAGAAATACCCAAAGGAACTATTTTTGGTATTTTTGGTCCCAATGGTGCAGGAAAAACTACATTAATCAAACAATTAATGGGATTGATCTGTCCTACTAAAGGTTCTATTTTTCTTTTAGGAATAGATATCGTTAAAAATCCTAACTTGATTCCTCATTATGTAGGTTATTGTGGTCAAAATTTATATCATCTTTGGCGTTTAACTGCGCTTGAACTGTTAGTTATGACAGGTAGATTAAGAGGAATGAAAAAAGATCAAGCATATGGACAAGCTCAGAGTTTAATGTCAATGGTGGGTTTTGAAAAAAAAATGAATCGAGTTATAAGAGATTTTAGTGGTGGTGAGTTGAGGATAGTAAGTGTTTTTTCAGCTCTTATGGGTAAAAGTCCAATTATTATTTTGGACGAACCGACATCAGGTTTAGATCCAGTAGCCAGACAAAATGTGTGGCAAGCATTATTTCATTATCAAGCTGAGGTTGATGCAACGATAATTTTGGTGACACATAATGTGCTTGAAGCTGAGAAAGTGGTTGATAATATTGCTATTATTGATGAGGGAAATATAATAGCTCAGGGCAAGCCGACTGAATTAAAAAATGAATTAAAGAAAGAAGTAAGTATTGAGATTGAAATAAAACCCTTAACAAATATTGATTTTGGAATGTCAGATTTGGAGAAGGTTAGAGAAAGGGTTTATTGTTATAAAGGTGATTTAGAAAATAGAGAAGTAATTATCAATCAAGTTATTGAAAAAATAGGAATGGAAAACATTGAAGATTTAAGAATTTCACCTCTTACTTTAGAAGATTATTATGTTCAAAAGGTGGGGAAAAAATGGAAGTAAAACAAAACCTTAATATACATAATGCAAAATATACAGATTTATTTCAGAAAGTAACCAGTTTTTGGATTCTTTTGAAAAGTAACCTGTTGGAATTTAGATTATATTGGGTTTGGTACTTTTTTATGATGTCTTTTAATGGAGCAATGTTTGTGATTTTATTATGGCTTTTAGGAGGTAAGGAAGGAGCGCTATATGCAATTACTGGTAGTATGACTATGACTCTTACTACAGCAGCAGCCTTATCTTTAGGACAAGAAATAGGAGGATTAAAAGATCAAAATGCTTTTGAGTTTTACGCGACTCTTCCAATTTCAAAATTATCTTTTATTTTTGCATTATCTTCTAGATCTTTAATTTTTGCGTTGCCTTCGTTACTTATTTCAATGCTCTTTGGGGTTTTTTTATTTAATTTTGAAATTACTGTACATCCCATTTTAATTTTAATAATAATTTTAGGAGGTTCTAGTTTAATCGGAGTAGGCGCTCTAATAGGATTTTATTCGAAAAATGGACGAGTCGCTGGAATTGCCACACAAGTAGTTCAACCTCTTATTACTTTTTTAGCTCCAGTTTTTGTTCCCTATAAAGCATTACCTTTATTACTTCAAAAAACTTCAGTAATATTTCCGACTACATATATTGCCAGGACTCTTCGCGCGGCTTTGGGAGGGCAAGTTGGCCCATTAGTATATCGGGATTTATTAATTTTAACAATATGGGTTATAGTTTCTTTTATTTTAATTTTCCCAAAATTACATTGGCGAATGAAAAACTAAGGTTTTTTTAAAATTTACCTAAACTAAAATTGGGAAAGAAGGTAAGATAGAATGGGCCAATTACAGAAAGTACCATTAATTCAATGCAATTATGTTAAACCCTCAGCAAATGAGATCATGTCTTTTGTAAATGTAATAAAAGATTTATCTCTAAAGCAAATAATAAATAAATGTATTTCTAACCAAAATAAATGGGGAAAAATGGTTATAGATTTTTTGGAGGAAAAGGTCAAATCCGCTGGAGAATGTTTTTGTAAATCGGTTACCTTATGTTCTTTATTAAGAACTCTTGGATATTCTGAAAAAGTTTGTTTTGTGATAATCGCATGCCACAATAATGAAAATTTTGGAAACGCTACACATGCAACATTATTATTGAAAGAAAATGAAGAATGGTATATTATAGATACTACAAAAGATAGTATAGATGAAGCAATGCAAAAAATTCCTTCTCTTCTTTACTTTACAAAGCATAATAGAGTTATTTGTCTTTTTAATGAGACGCATGGGTTTATCGCTGAAGGAGATGGAATAATATCAAATATTCCAATATTATAAAAAGCATAATGTGTCTTTTTGGTGCTATCATTGGCGATTTTATAATTTTTCAAAGGGAATTTACATAGGTTATTAGGTGTTGAACCAAAGATTTTATTATGGAAAAGTATTACTAAATAAAACTTAAAAAGAATTGGTACAAAGGAAGTTGATCCTTAATAACCAGCATTTGTGTTCAAAATAAAAATCCTCACCTGTAATTCAGATGAGGATTTTTTCATATTCACATATTTTTATTGATTCTGTTTAAGAACCTGTTGATTTGTAATGCTTGACTCCAAATTGCCATATAAGGAGACATGGAATAATAAAAAGTATTCCAAATAGTGGTGTTATCATATATAAAAGTTCATTACCATTGGCTCTGCCAAGTAGGTACATTAGTGGTAAATAATTTACACATCCAAAGGGAATCACAAAAGTAAAAAAGCGTGTTACCCATTTTTTATAAATATTGAGTGGATATTGCGCCATTTCTCTACCGCCGTCAGTAAAAATATTTGCCACTTCTATTCCCTGTATTGTCCAAAAACATAATGTCGCAGCAAGAATAAAAATTCCTGTGAAAACAAAAACTCCACTGACAATCATTAAAATTAACATTATAATCTTAAATATATTCCACTTGATGGTAAGATTTAGTATTGCCCAAATTAGGACACTGACACTTTGTACAAGTCTTCCTATTCGAGTAAACTCAAACTTTGAACCAAGCACTTGAAGAACAGTACTTCTAGGACGTACTAATACCCTGTCAAACTCACCTCTGACTACTAGACCTGAAAAAGCGTCAAACCCTCGGGCAAAACATTCACTTATTGAAAATGCCATATGGATAATTGCAAAGCAAAGCGCTACTTCAAAAAAGTCCCAGCCTTTTAGATTACCAAAGCGTTCAAACATAAAATATAATCCGGCAAATACAAAGAAAGGTACAAAGAATTGTCCGAAAGACAAAAGCAAAAAGGAAGCACGGTATTGCATTTGTGATTTTAACAATATCAGCATATATTTAAAATACATTCTCATATTTTATCACCCTCCTTGTACTACTACTCTTTGTAGGGCTTTGTTTAAGGCAAAGTTGCCAAGAGTAACAAGAATAGTAAGCCAGAGTAGTTGAACTAAGATACCATTTAAGGCTCCTAATTGCGAGATATGTCCTGAATATACTCTAAAGGGTAAATCGGAAGTTAATCGAAATGGAAGAAGATAAACGATCTTTTGTAACCACAACGGCATCAGAGGTACTGGAATAACCATACCCGCGAAAAACTCACCTACTATCCCTATCATTAGTAATGAACCAGTTGGTGATAAGGTAACAAAGACTGAGATATAGATAAACATGGAAATAGAAACAAGAACTAAAAGTCCTAATATAAGTGTTACAATAAATAGACAAAAAGTTAGAAAATCTGGAGGTAAAGTCATTTTGTAAGGATCAGGAAGAAAAAAAGCAATTATCAGTATTGGAAAACAGCGGAGCATTGCTGCAGAAAGTCTTTGAGCAAGGAGTTTTGCGTACCAAAAACCGTAAATTCCGCAAGGACGACAAAGTTCGTAGGCAATGTTACCACTTGTTATCAGATTAAATATCTCACTATCACGAAACCAGAGCATAATAAAAGCCAAAAAAGCCTGTTGTAGCCATACATATGTAATAAGCTGGCTTAAGGAAATAGGCGGGGTTTGTACCGCGTTACTATAAAAAGCTTCAAATATCATAATGAACATAAAACCCCAGAAAAATTGTGTAGCCATTCCTGCCAGAGCGGCGGCCCTGTATTGTAGGCCGTTTATAAGTCGCAGCTTTAAAACAGAAAAATATACTTTCATATTGCATACTCCTTATAAAGCTGAACAATAATTTCTTCAATAGGCTGTGTGTTCACAGTGACGTCAACAATGTCAAGCTGTTTTGTGAGGTGTGAGATAACTTCTGAAACGAAGATTTTTTGTGTGTCTACACTGATGCTGGCCCGTTCAGGTGACCAGGAAAGGAGCTTTGTTCCTGGTATATTAACAGGTGTATTGTTTTCTCGAAAATCTACAGTAACTGTTTTATGGGTTATGAAACGATTTCTTAAATTATTTAGATTACCATCATACAGAATTTTACCCTTGCCTATAAGTATAATTCTATTTGCTAAGGCTTCAATATCGCTCATATCGTGGGTTGTGAGAATAACTGTAACATCTTTTTCTTTATTTATTGTTTTAATAAATTTACGAACAGCAATTTTCGATACTGCGTCGAGACCAATGGTCGGCTCATCTAAAAACAATATTTTGGGACTATGTAAAAGTGATGCGGCTATCTCGCAGCGCATACGCTGGCCAAGACTAAGTTGTCGTACAGGAGTATTGACTAGTTCATGCAAATCTAGCGTTTCTATTAGCATTTCAACATTTTTCTTATATTCCTTTTGCGGCACCTTATAAATATCACGTAAAAGCTCAAATGAATCTATAACAGGAACGTCCCACCAAAGTTGAGAACGCTGTCCGAACACAACACCAATGTTTTTGACATGAGCGACTCTTTCCTTCCAAGGTGTATGTCCCATAATAGAACATTTGCCTTTATCGGGCACCAATATGCCACTCATAACTTTAATGGTCGTGGATTTCCCAGCTCCGTTTGGACCAATGTATCCGACAATTTCTCCTGAATCGATAGTAAAAGATACATCAGTTAGTGCGTCAACTATGGTGTATTCGCGATGAAACAAAGCTTTAATTGCCTGTCCTAAACCTGCTGAACGTTTGGCTACCTTAAATGTTTTACTCAATCCTTCCACAGTTATCAGACCAATCGCCTCCTTGTGTAATTATTCCCAAAAATATTAGTATAACACTATAGATAAGCTATGTCAAGTTTTTCTTTTTATATACAGCTCTAACGAATAAAAATTTATCCAATCAATAAAAAAGAAAAATTTATCTCTACATAATTGTTAAAATTTACCATCTGTATTCTGAGATTTTTATTAAAAAAGAATCCAGCGCTTTTTTTGAGAATTTTTAAATTTTGCATAGTTTTCTTTCATCACCTTCATGGTATCATAAATATGTCATAAACGTCGTATTTGAATCCGTTTGTTTAATCTGACGATATCTTCAGTGGCTAGTATATCTCGTCGAAAAGATTTCAATATCCTTGAAGATATTTCATTTATCCCGATTTTTAAACGCTTCATAATATCAGTACCTTTTTCAA